>JBHIBM010000234.1:0-3710 GCA_046759085.1 Candidatus Zixiibacteriota bacterium | reverse complement strand
AATTGCCAACCCTTTTTCTTTCTCCAAGAGGAGGTTTTTGTATTCCATAAAGACTCCAGATTTTGTCAAAGGCCAAATTGAGGAGGTCTGAATCGGTTCCGGCCTCGGTTGCGAAAACGCTTTGATGGTGCAAACCTCAATTTCGCTCACCTTGTTATTCTTTGCCGTAGTCGTAAAATCCTTTTTTAGTTTTCCTTCCGAGGTGTCCAGCCTTGACCAGCCGCTTCAGGAGTGGCGGGGCGGCGTAACGTGGATCTTTGAACTCCTCGAACATTATCTCCGCTATGTGATAGGTGGTGTCCAGGCCGACGAAATCGGTCAGCTCCAAAGGCCCCATGGGGTGTCCGCAGCCCAACTTCATCCCGTTGTCGATATCCTCCTTGGTGGCCACCCCAGACTCTAAGACCCGAACGGCGTCCAAGAGACATGGCACCAGAATGCGGTTCACCACAAAGCCGGGGGTGTCCTTACAGGAAACCACAGTTTTCCCGACCGATTCGGCGAATTTCTTGGCGGCCTCATAGGTCTCCTCGGAGGTGACCTCGGCACGGACGACCTCCACCAGCCTCATGATCGGAACTGGATTGAAGAAGTGCAGGCCGACGAATTTGTCGGGGCGCTCGGTGGAGGCCGCCATTTCGGTTATCGACAGGGAGGAGGTGTTGGAGGCAAAGATGGCCTCCTTTTTGACCAGTTTGTCCAGTTCCCTGTAAAGCTTGATCTTCTCCTCCAAGTTCTCGGTGATGGCTTCAACGATGAGGTCACAATCTGAGAGGTCTTGAAGCTTCAGGGTTCCCTTGATCTTGCTCCGGGCCGTCTTTTTCTCCTCCTCCGTGGCCTTGCCCTTTCTGACGGCTCTGGAGAGGCTTTTATCGATTCTCCCAAAACCCTTCTCCAGGAATTGGTCCTCGATTTCGCACGCAACGACATCGTATCCCGCCCTGGCGGACACCTCCACAATGCCGGAGCCCATCAGACCACAACCGCAGACACCTACTTTTCTTATCTCCATAGAAAGACTCCTTATGCTTTTAGCCGGTATTTCTAAAACCTATTGTCATCCAGAAGATCGAGGGGCGGTATCAATGTTTAAGCCGTTGGATCAACTTCAAAAGAGAGAGTAGACTGCTTGGTGAAGAGGACAGCCGGGAGATAACCCTCACTTATCCTTCCAGACCGGTGATCTCCCCTCCAGGTAGGCCTGGATTCCCTCGTTGGCGTCATGGGTGAACATCAGCTCGTTGAGATAAACCCTCTCGGCCCGCTTCATGCCGTCCAGAAAGCTGAAGCCCAGGCCGGAGTTCATCGCTCTTTTGGTCAGCCTCAACACCTCCGCGGAGTTGGCGGTGATCTTCTCGATGAACTTCTCGGCCTCCTCTTGAAACCTCTTGGAAGGAAATACCTTGTTGACCAACCCCAGAGATTTGGCCTCCTCGGCAGAGATGAGCTCGCCGGTGAGCATCAGTTCGTAGGCGATTTTCAGACCGATATTCTTGGGCAGGCCCGCTGCCGCCGCCGGTGGGAAAAGTCCCATCTTTATCTCCGGCTGTCCCAGTTTGGCCTTCTCCGACGCTAAAACTAAGTTACACGCCAGGGCCAACTGACAGCCGAAGCCGGTGGCCTCCCCGTGCAACAGAGCAATAGTGGGCACCTCCAGAATATCCAGGGCGCGAAACATCTCGTGACCAGCATTTATGAACTTCCCCACCTGGGCCTCGCTGTGTTCGCAGGCTTCAATCCCGGTGGAGAAGAGTTCCCCCTCCGCCGAAATCACACAGATCTTCAAAGCCTCCTGGCCCCTCAAGGACAGCAACGCCTCCGTGATCTCATCCATCATCTCAGTGTTAAAGGTGTTGTGGGGAGAGCGGCTGAAAACCAGCTCGGCTTTAGGGGCTGAAACCTTAAATTCTATATTCTTGAAGTGGTCCATCGCTACTCCGTTAGGATTTATCCGATTCTTTCTTCACAAATCTATTATCGTCTCCTTCAAGACTTTTCCTAACCGCATCGAAAGGTAAAGGCGTCAAGTTCAAACAGGAGAGCGAATGTATCCATTGGCACCGTTTTTCAAATTCCAAGTCCTTTCGATAGAAATCTCATTCACCGGGATTTGTGGAATAATAATGGGTGAATTCCCCCAAGTCAAGAATATTGTAGGCCCTTAAACCGCGTTGGAGGAGGTAATTACGTTGTCCTCGATTGAGAAATCTCGCCGGCAGTGTATATCTTTTTTAAAGCCAAGATGGCCCCCGATCTCACCACCAGAAGCTTCTCCACATCAGCTTTAGAAAACGGCAGGTATCCACAAATCGATTCACGTGACTTCTCCCTTTATTGTATATGGAGGGGATGGGGTGAGAGGTTATCTTGAATCCATACCGAGAGGCTTTGAGCAGAACCTCGGTCTCCAGATCGAACTTGTCGCACTCGAGTTTTAAGTTTTCCAGGGCTTTGACCTTCAAGACCCTGAAGCCACACTGGCTGTCCTCCACCAGGCGGTTGCACAGAAGCGAGGTGACGATGGAGCTGAGGCGGTTGCTCAAAAGCCGATCCAGGGGCATCGCCTCCGAATCCTTCCGCCGGGAGCCGATCACCAGTTCGGCTCCTTCTTTGACCGCCGTCTCGATCATTGCCGGTATAGTGGAGATTTCATGCTGGAGGTCGGCGTCCATGGTTATGACGTAGTCGTAACCCTTCACGATGGCGTATCTGAAGGCGGTCTTCAGAGAGGCCCCCTTGCCGAAGTTAGTCTCAAAGGAGATGACGGTTGCTCCCGATTTGCGCGCCACCTCGGCGGTGTCATCGCAGGAGCCGTCGTCGACCACCAGAACGGATGAGACCTGGGGTATTTCCTTCAGGTCGGTGACCAACCTTGGCAGAGTCTTCTCGGCGTTGAAAGCCGGAATGGCGACCAGGATTCTCATATCGCAGGAGAATTTCTTCAAATAAAAAAAGGAGACCTAAAGTCACCTCAATGGTCGGGGCGAGCCGATTTGAACGGCCGACCCCTTGCACCCCAAGCAAGTGCGCTAACCAGACTGCGCCACGCCCCGACCGTGTTTACAAGATACTCTATCGGAATCAAAATCTCAAGAGAAAAGTCCTAAAAGCTCGTTTAGTTCCTTTTTGAGCTGCTCTATAAGACCTTTTGCAGTTAGCTCTGCCTTTTCTTCCTTAGATGCATCTTTCAGCTGGCTGCGAGCCCCCTCGATGGTGAAGCCCTTCTCGTAGAGAAGCTGCTTGATGCGGTAGATGGTCTGGATGTCTTTAGGCTGATAGGTGCGGTTGCCGCCGCGGCTCTTCTTAGGCTTCAGCTGGGGGAACTCCTTCTCCCAGAAACGCAAAACGTGCGGCTCCAGCTTGGCCAGCTCCGCAACCTCGCTGATGGAGTAGTACAGTTTCTTAGCTTTTGCCATCCTTGCTAGACCTCACTTGCTTTTGCTCTCGGCGGAGTAGCCCGGTCTGACCCCGGAGGGTCTGGAGCCGCTTTTCTCAACTCTTCAACCGAGGCCAAGGCTCCCCCGCGGTGGAGCAGGATCTCAAGTCGGTCTTTGGGCGAGAGTTGAGAAGAATCCCTCACCACCTCCCTTTCCGGCAGTTTGAAACACACAGAGTAGCCGCGCTCCAGAATTCCTTTGGGAGACAGAGTAGTCAGTTTCTCGGCTGAAAGCCTCAGGCGGTTTCTTTTATCACCGACAACCCCTTCAAAA
>JBHIBM010000233.1:0-3763 GCA_046759085.1 Candidatus Zixiibacteriota bacterium | reverse complement strand
TCCGCTGTTCTCCCCAGCTTTCCGTAAATCTTTCCCAGATTGAAGTGAGCCTTGGCCTGAAGCTCAGTCATCTCCGTGGAGTAAGGTAGGTCTTCGCTATAGATTGTCGATAAGTCGTAGCCGGAGAAAGTCCCTCTGGGAGAGAGCGATACCAGTCTCAAATAGCCTTCTTTGGACTTCTCCAGATTCTCTTGCTCTTGATATAGCTGTCCCAGAAGCAACAAGAGGTTGCCGAAATCGGGAAACTTGTCCAAAGTAGAGATCAAAGTCTCAACCGCCTCATCGGCTCTTCCCGCCTGCCTCTGCGCCGAAGCCAAATTGTAATATGCAGCCTCGTAGTTCTCCTTCAAGCTAATGGCGTTACTGGCATATGATTCCGCGGCAGCGTAATCACCTTTGAGCCTCGACAGCACCGAGAGGTTGTTGTAAGTCTTGGCCTCGCCAGGATCGACCTCTATCTCCCTTTTGAATTCCTCTTCGGCCTTCTGATATTCCTTCTGGGTGAAGTAGATGGTGCCGGCGTTTAGGTGCACTAAGGGCTGAGCCGGATTCTCGTCCGAGGCCTTTCGGTAACTCTCCAGGGCTTTCGGGAGGTTCCCCTGACGTAGATAGGTGTTGCCCAAATTGAAATAGGCTTGAGAGTAATTCGTAGTGCTCGTTCCAGCCCAGTTGGTGTTTACCACTATCCCCAGAATCAGCAGAAAAGCTAAAGCATAGCTGAATTCCCGGACTCTTTTCTCCATCAAAGTCTCCCACAACCAGAAAAACGCTCTGCCGGCAAAGAGTATCATGAAGGGCAGAACCGGCAGGCGAAATCTGGCGGTGACGAAGAAAGCGATCACCGAGGCGGAGTAGAAAAGGACGAAAAAGATTGTTATGTTTATCCCCCTTGTCCGTTTAATTCTGTTAATGACCAGGAGGAGAAGGCCCAGAAGCGCAAAAGGACCGATGAGCTGAAACCCAAGCGGCAGATGATTAGTTATAGAAGAGTAACGTTTCGCGAAGTAGAGGTCCTGATTGTTGGAGATCTCGAAGCTGTTTGTGAAGAGGTAGAGCTTTCTTAAGAGGAGTTTCAAGAACCCAGTCGGTTCCCCGAAGACGAAATCCAGGCCCCGTCGGTAGTAGAAGCGAGAGACACCGGAGGGCTTGAGCAACTTTCCGGTTTCTTGCTCGGCCAGAAATCGAGCATCACTATACTCCCAGGTGTTGCCGAACTCCGGGAGATTGGCGGTGGCACCGTCGGAATGAGGATTGTTTCCAATGTAGAAGTTGATGCCTCCCTGAGAGGCGATGAGGACGAAATCCTCACCAACCAGGAAGTTTCTCAGAGTCACTGGAAAGATCAGTAAGAGTGCGCCCAACAGGAAGAGGAGCGCAGCAGAAAGAGCCCTTTTCAATTCCCTTTTCTCACGGGAGAGGAGGTAGATCCAGAGCCAGACGGCGGGAATGAAGATCAAGATGTTGGGGCGGGTGATGGCAGAAAGACCCAATAGTGCCCCGGCCCCAAGCCATCTCCACCTGGAGGAGTCCAGACTACAAAAGAGGAGCCAATAGATCAGGATTAGATCCAGAAGCATCGCCAGAGAATCTAAGAGGAGCTCGCCCTCGAAGTAGATGAAGACCCAGTATGAGGCACTAACGAAGGCGGATAGAAGGGCGGTTCTCCGGTCGAAGACCTTTCTGCCTACGAAATAGATGAGGAGTAACGCCACCAAGCCCAAGAGGTGCTGAAAGAGTCGAGGCACCAAGTAGTTGTGTCCGAAAAGAGCGTAAATCCCAGCCAGAAAGTAGGGGTAAAGGGGAGCACGGAAAAAGGTCCCTTCTCCCCAGAGGTCCCCGGACGTGATCTCTTGTGCCCAGCGGTCGTGATAGAGAGAATCGATGGAGGGGGTGTCGAAGCCGGGATTGTTGGCGCAGCTCTGATAAAGATAGACTCCCCGAATTGAGGCAGCCAACAGAATGATGCTCAGAAGCAAGCAGATCTTTCGGAGCTTTTCTGACATTCGAAAAAATATAGCTGCTGACTGATATTTAGTCAATTAGACGGTTGAAAATGGCTGCAGAGGATTTGAATGAAGTTGCACAAGACAATCTCAAAAGGGGGTGATAGATAGAATCCCAGGTGGGACAACGTCGTGGGAGGAGGTTTAACTCCTGGATTCCAGCGTTATTTGACCAGGTCCCAAGGGAGTGAGGATGACTTGTCCTGCGGCACATAATTTGCCCCAATAAGGAGCCTGCAGCGGGCTTGTCTGAGGGGAAAAAGGTCTTGACTTACAGGGATTTTGACTTATTTTATGCCGATGGCGGAAAGAAAGTGAGGTAAGCGAGATCAGAGAGGTCACACCCGGCTCACCTCTTGATACTCAGGCAATTCCCGAGTCGTAAGGAGGAGGTATCATCGTCTGAAGAAGTTTCTCACGTTAGTTTAGATTTGAATTCTGGTTTCTAAATCCTAAGCTAAACCACTTGGAGGAAGGCAATGCGAAGTCACGTCAAGTTCCTGTTTTCGATAGTTTTAGTTTCAGTGTTTCTCATGGGAGGCAATTCTTTCACCAGGGAGCTCATCGGAGAGACTCCGGACGGCTCCAAGTACATTTTGGACAAGATGCTGGTGACGATCAAGCCGGGGGAGCCGTTTTTGTCAACCGACAATTTTTCCTCCGGGATTGCGGTCTCCGGAGTGGCGAGCCTGGATGAGCTCAGCTCTAAACATCTTGTCACCAGGATCGAACCGTTCTACCCGGGGAAGTTGAAATCGCCCATCCTCAAGGAGTTCATGGATAGGCTATACATCTTCACGGTCTCCTCCGGAGAGGATATATTCGAGGTCATCGCCGATTACCGCCAGAATGACTACCTCGAGTGGGTCGACCCTTACATTGTTCCAGAGCTGGACTACCTTCCCAACGACCCCTCCATAGATAACCAGTGGGCTTTGCCGAAGATCCAGGCTTTTGATGCCTGGGATTACGTGCGTGGGGACAAAACCAAGGCCGCAATAATCGGGATTTCCGATACCGGGGTTTACTGGTATCATCCCGACCTGGAAGACAACATGTGGATAAACGAGCCGGAGGACATCAATGGCACGGGTCGTTTTGAGAATTACCCCGATTATCAGGGCGGAGACCTGAATTGGGAGGATGATGACGGCAACGGTTACGTGGACGATGTCCTTGGCTGGGACTGTTACTACAATGACCCCGATCCGGCCGAGGGTTCGCCAATCCACGGCACCCACGTTGCCGGCTGCGCCTCCGAGGTTACCGACAACGGGGAAGGTGGCGCCGGGATCGGGTTTTCAGCGAGGATCATTGCAGCCAAAGGTGCCGACGATAATGGCAATCTCTACGCGGTGTATACGGCCATTACCTATTGCTCCGACCAGGGTGCTGACATCGTCAACTGCAGCTGGGGTAGCGGTAGCTACCAGTACACTTACCAGCAGCTCATCAACAGGGCGTGGGAGAACGGCACCCAGGTGGTGGCCTCCGCCGGCAACGAGGGCAACAGCTTCTTGCGTTATCCCGCCTCATACGAGCACGTCATCTCGGTTGCGGCCACAGATCAGAGCGATCACAAGGCCGGTTTCTCCAGCTGGGGAGACTCCGTTGACGTCTCCGCTCCGGGGGTGGCCATCTACTCCACCTGGGGCGAGAGCGGATATGCTTCCCTGGGTGGCACCTCCATGGCCGCACCGATAACCTCCGGAACGCTGGCCTTGTTGATCGCCCAGGATACCAGCAGGACCCCGGATGAC
>JBHIBM010000232.1:0-3783 GCA_046759085.1 Candidatus Zixiibacteriota bacterium | reverse complement strand
TCAAAGAGGGTAAGCTTGGATTTGCTTACACCAAGAATCTGCTGAATCGCGAAGAGCTCCTGCAGAATGCGCTCGATTCTCTGGCGGGAGGAGTCGAAGCAGATTACGATTTCCCTCTCACCAATGAGGTTCCCCAAGTTGACACCTACAACCCTTCTTTAGAGAAGCTGTCCAGCAAGCAAATGGTGGAAGAGTGCGCCAGAGTCTGCGATCTTTTGAAGTCCAAAACCGACGGCGAGATTCTGGCAAGCGCCTCTTCTCACATCGGAGACATTCGCATAATAAACAGCGAGGGGACCGATATCTCCGGGAAGGCTACCTCTTACAGTTTGGCTGGAATTGTGATATATCCGCAATCCGCCTGTGGCATTCAGCGAAGCTTCCACAGCAAAGGATTCGAGAGAACCCCTGACGATTCTCTGAATGAGATTATAGAGCTTTACAACATCTCCTCCAGGGTTGTGGAACCCAAAGGAGGGAGGATGAAAGTGATGTTTATGCCCAACAGCATGGTTACTCTCAGATGGAGGATCCTGAGCGGAACCAGTTCCAAGAGCGTGTATGAGAAGACCTCGCCGATTGCAGATAGGCGGGGAGAGAAAATATTCGACGAGAGGATAACCATCTGCGATGATCCCTTGAACGACAAATATCCGGGGGCGCGGCCTTTCGATGATGAGGGTGTGGCCTCTAAGCCCTTGACGATCGTCGAGAACGGAGTGCTGAAGAGCTTTTTCTACGATCTGAACTATGCGAGCAAATTGAACGCCGAACCTACCGGACATGGTTACAGGGTTGCGCAGTGGGGAGGAGATCCGATTACGACCAAGCCGGCGCCGGCAGTTACTCACATGAGCATAAAACCCGGGGGGAGGTCCTTTGCGGAGCTGGTGAAATCGATGGATCGGGGCCTCATAGTCGAAGAGGCTCTTGGAGCTCACAGCGGCAATATTCCTCACGGCGATTACTCGATCGGCGTCAGTCCTGGACTGTATGTAGAAAACGGCGAGATCGTGGGCCGGGTGAAAGATGCCATGGTGGCAGGCAATATCTACGAGACCTTGAAGCATGTAGTTGACATCGGCGATAGCCTCTATCCCTCAGACGGAGGCGCGTGGGTGCCGGCAATACTGTTCGAGGATGTAAGCGTCTCAACGAAAAGCTGAAAAGAAGTCCTCGTCATTGACTCCCGTTTAGGAAGTATGTTACCACTCTCTGTATGCGGGAGAGAACGTCCCCCTTACAAAGTGGAGTCTGAGGGCGACTATTTGACAATCCAGATATCCCCTTTGAGCCTTAGCTGACATATGCAGACGGAGATCAGTTATGAATGGTGCCAGAGAGGGTTCGGCGAAGTCAGATAGTCTCACTCAGAAGGTCGCTTTGATTGCTGGCCCGGTTCTGAGTGCCTGCCTTTTGCTCTTCTTCGACCTCGACCCCGGTCACCCAGAAGTCACATACACCGCCGCGGTGGCCCTTTTGATGGCGATCTGGTGGATCACGGAGGCGATTCCACTGGCGGTCACCTCCCTTCTGCCGGTGGTGTTGTTTCCGGCTTTAGGGATTATGGACGGAAAGACGGTCGCCCCCATATATTTCAATCATATAATATTCCTCTTCATCGGCGGCTTTCTGGTTGCCCTGGCGATGCAGAGGTGGAATCTTCACAGAAGGATCGCCTTGAGGATCCTGCTTTTATTCGGCATTCGTCCCCGGAATATCCTCTTAGGATTTATGGTCGCCACCGCATTTTTGTCGATGTGGATCTCAAATACCGCCACCACCATGATGATGGTTCCGATAGCCCTGGCGATCATCATGAAGCTGGAGGACAGTCTCGGTCAAGAGAGGGTTCACAGGTATTCAATCGGAATTTTCCTGGGGGTGGCATACAGTGCCTCCATCGGCGGCATCGCGACATTGGTGGGGACACCGCCCAATCTCTCCTTTGCGAGAATTTTAGTTATCTGTTTTCCAAATGCTCCGGAGATCTCTTTCGCCACCTGGTTTTTCTTTGCCTTTCCGATCTCGATCGTGTTTTTGACGATTGTCTGGCTGCTTTTGTCGTTTTTCTTCTCTCCCAAGAAGGGAGAATTTGCATTAGAGAAAGGGGATTTTAGAAAACAGTACGATGAACTTGGTCCCCTCACCTTCGA
Source organism: Candidatus Zixiibacteriota bacterium (assembly GCA_046759085.1). Taxonomy (GTDB): domain Bacteria; phylum Zixibacteria; class MSB-5A5; order DG-27; family DG-27; genus DG-27. The sequence continues at coordinate 1,627 of JBHIBM010000232.1, read as the reverse complement.
GGAGGGGGTGGTGCTGGCAGATTTTACCCTGTTGGCTCTGTTGTGGCTATTTCGGGCCGACATCAGGATCGGCGATTTCACGATCCCCGGCTGGTCGGGGCTTTTTTCGAACCCTGGTTTTCTCAACGATGGCACCGTCGCCATCGCCATGGCCGTCCTCCTGTTTCTCATCCCGGCGAAACAACAGCGAGCCTCCAGAATCATGGATTGGAAGACGGCCTCCAGGCTCCCCTGGAATATCGTTCTCCTCTTCGGTGGAGGCTTTGCCCTGGCGAGCGGCTTCAAGGATTCGGGATTGTCGATCTGGCTCGGCAACCAACTGGTGGGAGTCGGTTCTCTTCACCCCATTCTGATTGTTGCCTCCATCTGCCTCCTCATGACCTTTCTGACGGAGCTGACCTCCAACACCGCCACCACCGAGATGCTTCTTCCGGTATTGGCCGGTCTGGCGGTCGCGGTTAAACTGAACCCCTTGCTTCTGATGATCCCGGGAACCCTGGCGTGTTCCTTTGCCTTCATGCTGCCGGTGGCAACGCCTCCCAATGCAATTGTCTTTGGAACCCAACGCCTGCGAATTGCGGACATGGCCAAGGCCGGAGTTGCGCTCAATCTCATAGGGGTGGTTGTCATCACAGTCGCCACCTATCTTCTGGGGAGATTAGCATTAGGCATCGACATGGCCCAGTTCCCGGCTTGGGCGGTTGTCGAATAGCCATTCGGCAGTCGGGCACGAAATCAACGTTCTCTAGCTTCACATCGGGTCTCAACCGACAAACATTGGGTGGGAGAAACCAGCTTTTGGCTTGACATCCGATGAGGAAATGCATTTATTCGCATACTTGTTACGGACAGGAATACGCTCCTTATGAGTTGTGCCTGCGTGGCGGAATAGCAATGCTGACTTCATAGATAAAGAGATTGGTGCCTCCACAAAAATCCGAGGAGTAACGTAGATGAACATCTCAAAGTTGTTTGCCATTTTTCTTGTTGCGGTGCTGCTTTTGACGATCAGTTGCGGGGGGAAGAAAGAAACAGGAACTGTTGGGCTCGATATCAACGTAAAGGAGACTTCGAGCATCCGGTTTGCCTATCTCGAGAATGTCGGGCCCTATGACGCCATTGGAGAGAGATTCACAGAGATCGGCGCCATGGCAGCGCAGCAGCAGCTGAGCGGAAACGTAATTGGAGTATTCTTCAGCGACCCCGAGAAGGTTCCCGCAGAACAGCTGCGCTGTGAACTCGGGATCCAAGTTCCTCCCGAATTCGAAGCTCCTGAGGGCTTCAAGGTGAGGGAGATTCAGGCCCGGACCGTTGCCTACACAGTGCTGAAGGGACCATATGAGGAGATTGCCGAGGACTACAAGAAGATTTTCATCTGGGTAGATAAAAACGACTACCGGATAGAAGGTCCAGCACTGGAGATATACCTCAAGGGTGGTCCCGAGGGGCCGCCGCAGGAATATCTGACGGAGGTGCGGATACCGGTTATGAAGAAGGGATAAGCTTTCAGAAAACACCTGGCGCTATCGTCTAGGGGTTTAGGACGGGTGGTTCTCAGCCATCAAACCGGGGTTCGATTCCCCGTAGCGCTACCATTCCTCTCATTTCGATCTACCTGTTTTCAGAC
>JBHIBM010000231.1:0-3817 GCA_046759085.1 Candidatus Zixiibacteriota bacterium | reverse complement strand
AATCTCTGAGGCCAGAATATCGTATGACGACCTGGAGGGGATTGCGGTCACCAACGGGCCCGGGCTGGTCGGAGCCTTGCTGGTCGGTCTCTCCTTCGCAAAGGCCTTGTCATATTCTCTGAATAAACCCCTGGTGGGCATAAACCACTTGGAGGCTCACATCTTTTCGGTTCTTCTGGAGCGCCCGGAGCTTGTGCCCCCCTTCCTTTGCCTGATAATTTCCGGAGGCCACTCCAATCTCTACCTTGTTGAGTCCTTGGGGAGGTATCGCTCCATAGGGTCGACCAGAGACGATGCCGCCGGGGAGGCCTTCGACAAGGTGGCAAAGCTTCTGGGCCTCGGTTATCCTGGCGGACCGGCGATCGACGAGGTGGCAAAGTCGGGCAACCGCGACTTTATAGAATTCCCCAAGGCCAGAATGAAAACCGGCGGCCACGATTTCTCCTTTTCGGGCTTAAAAACCGCGGTGGCGATCTACGTTTCCAAGCTGAACGAGAAGGAACTGCAAAAGAGGCGTGCCGACATCGCCGCCTCTTTTCAGGAGGCGGTGGTGGGAGCCCTGCTCGACAATACCATCGCGGCTGCGGAGGAGCATCGCATGGCGAGAATCGCAGTCTGCGGTGGGGTCGCAAGCAACTCCAGATTGCGAGAGAGACTGAAAGCGTCTTCCGAAACCCAGGGTCTTTTAGTCTTTTATCCCCCCTTAGAGCTCTGCACCGACAACGCCGCTATGGTGGCCGCCGCCGGGAATTTCAGACTGGAGAATTTTCCCCCGGATGATTTAGAGCTGGACGCTTTCCCTTATCTGGAGCTGGGTGGTTAATCTTCAGGATTCAAAGAGAACCAGAGGTTTACTCTTCCCAGCGCTAATGAATTTGCTTGCGCAGAGGAGCTTTAAGGATTTGCCTGTTCTCGGCGGGAAGCGGAACCCAGAGAGGCTCTCTCGCTGGGAGCGATTCGTCTTGTGAGCAGGGCAGCTATGCCTGGGGCCTCTCTACGATTTTGAATCTCTTTTCACCCTCTGCCTGGGGATCGGCGTATATGATCAGCTTTCCCCCGGGTTTGAGCAGGGGGAGCGCTATCTCTTCAACCTTCTCGGGTTTTGCCACCCCCCGAGCGGTAACGAAGTCGTAGTAATCACAGTAGATCTCCTCCTTGGAGAGCTCTTCAGCTCTCTTGGAGATGACCGGCACCACCTCCAGTCCCAATTCCTCCAGCACCTGTTGCAGGAAGCGACACTTCTTCTTAGTCGGCTCCACCAGGTCTACTTTCAGATCGGGCTGGGCAATCTTTATCGGTATACCCGGCAAGCCCCCGCCGGAACCGAGATCTAAAAGCCTGGATCCCTCCGGAAAGGATAAAACCTCGAAAATCGTGAGGCTGTCTAAGAGGTGCCTCTCGATGATCCGCTCCTCGTCCTTTCGGGAGATGAGATTTATCCTTTTGTTCCAGGCGAGAAGCTCCTGGTGATACAAGTAGAGCTTCTCCAGGCCAGTTCCATTCAGGTGCAGGCCCAACCTCTGGAGTCCGGTTTCGAGGAGCGCTTTTTTTTCCTTCGGTATCATCTGATCTGCTTACCGACCACAAGCCCACCGGCAAGGAGGCCTCGGCCACAGCATTTCCAATATGGGCAGAAGAAGCGGACTCCGCCAACTGGCCACGAAGAGTTCCCCTCGTAGGAGAAAGCTGTGATCTCAAGAAGAGATATTGCCAAAATCGGACTAACTGACCGGATGTTTCTCTTCATCCTTTGCCTCAAAACCAGAATGCGACTATTCCATCTCTTTGAAGGCTCTGATTATCTCATATTCGGAGTTGGCTTCCAAAAGTCGGCGGCGGAAGTGTTCGAAGTGCAGAAGTTCTGCAAGGGATTTGAAGACCCGCAGGTAGAGTTGATCGTCGTAAGGGGGGGCCGCCATTACGAAGAACAGATGCGCCAAGCCCCCATCCAGAGAGCCAAACTCATAGCCCTCCTTCGAACGAGCAAATCCCACCACGAAATCCGATACTTGCATGGTTCTGACGTGGGGGAGGGCAATCCCGTATCCGATGCCGGTGCTGGCCTTTTTCTCTCGATTATAGAGGTCGGCAAAAAGCCTCTTTCGGTTTTTCACCTTTCCAGATTTTTCCAGCAGTTCCACCAGCTCCCACAGGAGCTTCTCTTTGGTGAGGCGAGCCCACTTCTCCGGGTTCAGAGGCTCTTCGGGGTCTATGTAAACCTCCGTCTCCAGTTGCAGTCTTATCAGGTCTGTATTTAGAAAGCGAGAGATATTCACTTTTTATTTTGGCGACCTTGTTCAAAAAGGTTTTGACCCCTGAGATATGGTTTTCGAGGGGGTTGTCGTCACTCATGCGACAACCTTTACCTCCAATCCATTATAAGGAGGCCTTAAGGAATCGTCAAGGATTATCGGAGGCGCCCCACAAACAGGATCAATTCCAAAACTTCAGACTAAACGATCTAGATAAACCTGAAAGACAACATTGACACCAGACTTGAGAGGGACACAGGTCATCCCATCTCCCCTCCAGCCTGAAAAGCCTCGAGGTTTATCTCTAAGAACCTGGCGGGTAGGATTTCTCTTATGGTCTCGCTCCAGAGACTTGGGTCGATGAGGTCGGTGAGTCTCGATAGGGCTCCGCGGATGACCGCATCTGCGACCTCACCATCGGCGTCGACCTCCTTGTGACTGGCCATGTTTCTTGAGAAGCTAAGTGGCAAGAGTGCCAGCGTGGGAGGTGGCGACGTAGACCCCGGCTTCGTTACCCGAAAGGAACCGTTTCATGTTTTAGTCGGATACCGTCAGTTGGGCGTTCGGAAACCTGAAGGCTCGCGCTGCAGATTTTCGCCGCAGTCTTCCTCCTGTTGGTATCGGACGCCCCCGTCCGATACCGTAGAGGTCACGGATGAGGGCATCTCATGCGAGCCGTATGGCCGTGACCAACAGTAGTGATTTTTTGAGCATAAAGATCATATCCATGCAGTCACACGGCTCGTATGGGTTTCCGCTACGGTTTTTGGGGCCTTCTCTTGCCGTAAAACAAAAAGAGGTTGCCCAGGATAATCAGCGCAATTATCAGAAGGTGGCTTATTGACTGGGCATCCATGCCGCTTGCGGCCTTTCCAGGTTGGCCCGACTGCAGGATTTCATATTCGGCGGCTCCCTTGAGTCCGGGAACCAGCGCGAAAAGCTGTCCGGAGTCCAACATCGGATAATAGGTTGTGGCCATCACCGCCGTCACCCCGGCGGCCATCTTCACGTGATAGCGGCTCCAGGCGTAATCGATCCAGTAATCGGGCAGGTTGCCGTCGGCAATGGAGAGGACAAATTTCAGGTCGTTGTAATTCTTGATGTTCTCGAAGAGAACAAGCTCGCTGGTGCGATTGCCTCGCAGATCCTCGGGAAAGACCCTGGTTATATCCTCCCCCATTCCAAGGATAGCGGCATGATACTGAGGACGATAGCCCAGGAAGACATAGTCTTGCCCATACGCTTTACCATATTCTGAGGCGATGAGAGAGAGGTTGTTGTCTCCGACGGTGGTGCCTTCGGCCAGAAACGCGGTTCCAACCACCTTGACTCCCTTCGAGAAGAGGTGTCGGAGGATGGCGTGGGCCATGGGGACCAACTCCGGGATTGTGGAGGTCTCATGATCGAAGCTCACCAGAACCACATCTCCTGACTCCAAAGATTCGATCCCATCGTAGAGAGACTGCACTTCGGGGGTGATTGAAATCGGCAGGTTGAGCTTGAAGATCAAAGGCAAAGCGACCGCCAGCGCTATCAGCACGAAGATTATCCGACGGTCTAAGTCC
>JBHIBM010000230.1:0-3824 GCA_046759085.1 Candidatus Zixiibacteriota bacterium | reverse complement strand
TAACCCCTGCCCCAAAAATCGACCGGGGATGAATTCCCCGCTCTACGTTTAGCAGTTCCCGGTGGCAGAGGCCACCGGGCTACCCTGGTGGGTGGTTTTCCCGGTTTCCTGTTTCCTGTCTACTGTTTGCTGTCTACTGTTTGCTGGTCAGGAGGAAGGGTGGTGGGCTATTCCCGCTGTAGTGCTTTGATGCGCTGTCTCGCCTTTCGAATCGACTGTGCCTGGTCGAACCTATCTTTAGCGACTTCCACGTATCTTCTCCACTGCTCCAAAGCCGCTTGTCGGTCCCCTTTGTATTCGTATGCCAACGCCAGATTGTAGTGAGCACCGGTATGATCCGGCTTAATCCTCATGGCCTCATTGTATTCTCGAATGGCATCATCCAACAGCCCTTTATATACGTACACATTCCCCAGATTATAGTGAGTCCCGAGATCGTTCGGCTTGACCCTCAAGACCTCGTTGAACTCCCTTACGGCATCATCCAAAAGGCCTTTGCCCCTGTAAGCAATCGCCAGGTTGTAATGAGCCCCGGCGAAATCGGGATCTATCTTTATGGCCTCCTGCCATTTCCCAATGGCGGCATCGGGAAGCCCTTTTCTTGCATAAACATTTCCGAGGGCACCGTGAGCCTTGGCGTCATCCGGGTTGATGCTCGAAGCTTCCCCATACTCCACCATGGCTTCGTCCAGAAGACCTTTAGCTTCGTAAGCACGCCCCAGACCCATGTGAGCATCGACGTAGCGTGGCCTAATCCTCAAGGCCTCCTTGAACGCCCCAACGGCCTCATCCAAAAGACCCTTGAGATGGTATGTAGTTGCAAGATTCGTGTGCGCCCGGGCATCTTCCGGGTTGAGCCTCAAGGCCTCTTTGTGCTGCCGAATGGCATCGTCCAAAAGGCCCTTGCCTGCGTACGCTAGTCCTAAGTTGTTGTGAACCTCCGGGTAATCGGGTCGAATTGCCAAGGCCTTCTGGAATTCGCTGATCGCTTCGTCGAAAAGACGTTTTAGATAGTAGGCGGTGCCCAGATTGGCGTGAGCCTCGGCGTGGTTCGGTTTGATCCGTAAAGCCTCCTTGTGTTCCTGAATGGCCCTGTCCAGAAAACCTCTGCCGGTGTATGCGAGTCCCAGGTTGCTGTGAGCATCGAAGTAGGTGGAGTCGAATCCAATTGCCCTACGATAATAGTCGATTATCAGATTGATTTTGACGAGATCTTTGGTGCTTTCATAGTGAGCCTTGCTGAACCACTCATACGCCTCCAGCGATTGGGTGGGCACCTCCACTATTCTTGCCTCTTCCTGTGGGGTCGGGGTCACCTCCAGGGTCTGCAGGAGGTCGAACGTCAGCTCATCCTGCAGCCTGAATATGTCTGAGTAGGAACCGCTAACTTGAGCAGTTTTTAAGACCCGGCCCGATTGGACATCCAGGAATCTGCAGGCTATCCTGATCTGGTTTCCTCCCTTCAGATATTCTCCGGCAACGACTATCTCTGCCTCAAAGGTCTCCCCGGCCTTGACGGCGGTCTCGTCGTCGATGGTGCTTGTGTGTCGCAGTTCTATTAAGGAGAAAAACTCGTTCATACGAACTCGCTCCACCAACTCAAGTGCAGAGACTCTCCCCAACTTGGAGGTGAGTGTAGCGGGTATCGCCTCAGACAGCCAGGCGGTGGTCTCATCGTGCGTTTGATTAGTAAAAGTTAAGACTGCCACCACCTTTCTTTCGGTGGCATTTCCAACTGAAAGCGTGAGGAGAAAAAACAGCAGCAGCAATCGCAATCGTTTCACAAAGCTATCCTCCCGATTGGAAAGCAGTTGAATTTCTATGAAAATATCAAGCTTCCCAAAAACCTGCAAGTGCTTTGTGTTATCTTTTTTGCCACCGCTGTCGGGCTTTCCCTCCAATGGAGACTGTTGAAGCAGAGGGGATTTTCCCCGACCGGGAAAGACAGAAACAAAAGACTTGACAGACACCCATTCCTGACCGATCTATATAGACGGAAACCTGTCTGAGATGACTCCTCGAAAAGTGAAACAGACTCTCAACGCCCTGGCGATCTTCGCTCATCCCGACGATGCCGAGCTCACCTGCGGGGGCACTATCATCAAGCTGGTCGACTTGGGATACCGGGTCGGGCTCATCGACCTCACCCAGGGGGAGATGGGGAGTCGCGGCAGCGCTCAACAGAGAGTGAAGGAGGCCAAGTCTGCCGCAAAAGTTTTGGGCATTCATCTCAGGGAGAATCTTAGACTGCTGGACTCCAGAGTCGAAAACAGCTTTGAAAACCGCCTCGGGGTGGTCCACATTCTGAGAAAATACCGCCCCCACCTCCTGCTTTTGCCTTACTGGGAAGAGCGCCATCCCGACCATTATAAGAGTTCTCAAATGATTTATGAGGCCTGTTACCTTTCGGGTTTGAAAAAGCTCGATGCACCGGGGGAACCATTCCGTCCTTACAAGATCATCCATTCCACCTCATTCATTGAAGTCCACCACACCTTCATCGTGGATGTCACCGAGCAGTTTGAACGCAAACTGGAAGCGGTAAGGTGTTACCGAAGCCAGTTCTCGGAGAACTGGGGACCAACCATTTTCCGAACGGCCGAAGATGTCTTCGATTTCCTGGAGGTAAAAGCCCGCCACTACGGTTATCTCATCGGCAAAAAGTACGGGGAAGCCTTCCTCACCAAGGAAATGACCGAGGTAGAAGACCCCATGAGGCTGCTTAATAAATCAATATAGCTCAATCCTGACGGCTCAGGGGGGAGAGCTCTGCTGGTCGGTGGCCAGAGTGTTGTCAGGACGTTTGCTTTCGGAGCGGAGCAGGTGCGGTGCGGAGGCCTCCAGCATCTTCTGGGAACCGAGTTCCAGATTCACCCACTCGTTCACAAACCCGATCTCAAATTTGTCGAAATACCTCCAGATCAGCAATCGGGCCTTCTCTCGCTCCCCGGATCTGTGAATGCCGGAGTCGGCCAGATCCAAGAAGGAGTCGCGCAGGTATTTGATGATCCCCAATATCCTCACCAGCAGAAATCCTCTGTGATAGTAGCTGTGCGCCTCGGTTATGCCGCGGGCGCCGGCTGAATTACGGGTGATATCCTCATCGACGGGCATCTCCTCCGGAGTATCCGACTCTTGTAGGTAGGAGAGGAACCGCGATGCCGTCCTCCCTAGGATTGCCTTCCACAACTCCAGATCCTTTCCCATGTAGTCGGTGTAGCCGGCAAAGGAGACATAGTTATAGAACTTCCTCGAGAGGAAATCTTCGGACGATTCCACCAGTCGAAATAGTTGCCCCGCTATTTTTTCCAAGCTTTAGTGATAAGGTTTAAGGTTTATCTCGCCTCAATCTTTATCGACCGCTAAAGATGTTTCTCAAGTGTTGTTTTAAATGAATATCGAGCACAGATTTCTTCTGCGAGTTCGAATTTTGAGAATTCTATTGCGAACGCTTATGAATTTTGATAGATTTAATCTGGAAGAGGATAGGGTCTGGTGGCCCTCGCGGTCTTCAAAACCGTAGGCGGTTTACCGTTGAGGTAGCCGCGGTGGGTTCGATTCCCACTCCTTCCGCTTTTTTTGGTTCACGGTTGACAGTTCACGGAACCACGGCCCCCTCGCCCCCACTCGCGACCTATCTTTTGTTTGCTGTCTACTTCAGTAGTGGCGTCAGGAGTTACCTCCTGACGCTCCCGTCAGGTTGCCATTTTCAGTGCTGTCGGGAGTTCCCTCCCGACAGTCTTCCGTCAGGTGGAAACACCTGACGGCACCCTGGGAGAGATTCACAGCAGATTAAAGGCATTAAGCAGATGGGGAATCCGTTT
>JBHIBM010000229.1:0-3832 GCA_046759085.1 Candidatus Zixiibacteriota bacterium | reverse complement strand
CCCCTGTATCCAACAGAAGAACACAGGGGGACTTTGGGAGGCTACATGCGCACCATCAATATAAAAGCTATCTCTGTTTCGTCAAGTGAAAAACACCCGGACTTTTGTCCGTTGACATATGGAGAATCAAGGCTGGTTCACTTTCAAGACCACCAGTGTCATATCATCGTACTGAGGGAAATCCTGAACGTATGACTTGACCTCGGAGATCAGTTGGTCTTTCAACTCCTCGGCGTGAAGGTGCCTGAGCTTACAGAGAGTCTCCAGCAATCGCTTCTCCCCGAACTCCTCCTCCTGCATGTTCAACGCCTCGGTGATCCCGTCGGTGTAAAGAATCAAAAGATCGTTGGGCTTTAAGTCCAACTGCCCGGAAGTATAAGTTGCCTCCTCGAAAGCACCCAGAATCAAACCCCCGGTCTCAAGATACTGGATGGTGCCATCCTCCCGAATCAGGATGGGGTAGTTGTGTCCGGCATTGCAATACTTGAAAGAGAGAGTTTCGGTGTCGAGCTCTCCGAAAAAGAAGGTGACATAGCGGTTCTGAGTGCCGCTTTGGACCAAAAGTCTGTTCAGATTGGCGACCATCTCCTCTACCTCCTTCGACCTTCCAGCCTCGCTGTGAAGGATCGCCTGGAGTCGCGCCATCATCAGGGCGGCCGCCACTCCCTTGCCGGTCACATCCCCCACTACCAGACATAGCCTTCCGTCTCCGGGGAGAAGGTAATCGTAGTAGTCCCCTCCCACCCTGCGGGAGGGATTGGTGTAACCGACGACCTGGAGGTGAGAATACTCAGGATCCGAGCTCGGCAGAAGGTCCATCTGAATCTGTCGGGCCAAGTTCAGCTCCTCCTCCAGACGCTGTTTCTCGATCGACTCCGCATAGAGTGTGGCGTTGTTCATCGCCACCACAATCTGATTGGCGAGGATGGCGAGCATCGTCAGCTCCTCATAGGCGTAGCGGAAGCCGGTGACCTTCTTGCTCAATCCCAGAAAGCCGACCAGCTTGCCCTTCTCCATCAGGGGCACAAGCAGAAAGCTGTCGAGTTGCTGCAGTTTTCTGTGAAGGGGGGAGGGATCGTCCTTGACCGGCAGCTCTTCCACGAAGGTGGGCCTCCCCTTTTCCGTCAAAGCCTGGCATAAGTCCCGGTCGCCCTCCAGCTCCGTGGCCTCGGTGTAGCTCTCTTTACGCCAGTAGAGTCTCATCACCCCCTCTCCGCCAGAGGCGGATTCGTCTGTGAACACCGCAACAGAGGTCATCTCCACCTGCAGCTCCTCTCTGAAGGTGCTGAGGATGGTCTCCACCAGTTCGGAGAAATCAAGCAGGGTGATGACTTCGCTGGAGAAGCGCTCCATTATGTTGCGATAATCGCCTCGTCCGGCGACGAACAGCCGGGTGATCAAATCGTTGACCTTGTTCATGATCGGCTGGAAGAAAAGCAGCGCCACCACCAGAAATACCACTTCCAGAAAGGGGACCTTCTGACCCAGTATGTTCCCGAGCAGGTTGCCGAACTGCCTCAAGATCAAAAGGTAACCACCAATGATAATACCGGAGGAGATAGAATAGACCAAGCTCTGCCTGACGATGAGCCGCACATCCAAGAAGCGATGCTTGACGATCGCCCAGGCGATGGAGCCGGGTCCCACCAGGAGAGCCAATATGATGAGCGTATACTTCAGATCCAGCTTCAACGGAGCCCGAAGATGGTGGGGATTATCACCGCCAAAGCATACAACCCCACTGCGGAGATGACGCCCAAAATGATCACTCGCACCTGTCGCTTCAGGCTGGGAACCGGCATACGGCGATAGCCTCTATAGAGGAATGTCACCGCCAAAAGGACGTATAAAAGGTTGGTGAAGGAGAAAAATTTCTCGTGCACCTCCAGTGCGAATCCGAAAAGTATCGTCACCAGCTTCAGAAGGAAGGTGAGATACTCGAAAAGGACGTTGGCCACTGGAGTGCCGGCTCGGGTGTCCAACAGGGACAGAATCTTGTCCGGCTCCGAGAAGAGAACCGTCAGGAAAAGGTGCAAAATGTGAGGTAAGAAAAGGGCATAGACCGTCCGGGGATGTTTCTTGCGGAAGGGGCTCTCCACCGGAAAGGTCATGGAGAAAAGCACCAGCGCCGGAAAGAAAAGCTCCCAGACGAAAAAGAGATTATAAAACCACAGCGGCAAGAGCCGCGAGGAGGGTTCCAGAGCGGTCTGGTAGAAGGCTCCCAGAAGGGGGCCAGTGGCGGCGCAGAAGAGCATAAAGGCGGTGATGCGATTGACCCTACCCCGGGGATTCTCCTTAAGGATGATTATCCCCAGAAGCAACAGAACGATCCCGCTTATGTAATAGACGATCGAGACTATACTTTCCAGATTCATGTTCAGCCGACCCTGTCGACAAAGGCTATTCTGCCAGAGGCAGACCCGCCTCTGGCGAGCTTCATCTCCTCGTAGTCTGAAAGGACTTATACATCTTCAAGATCGTTCCCCCTTCAGGTCCGAAGGAGAAGTCGAGCCGATCCATCAAAGACTTGATGATGAAAATTCCTCTTCCGACCTGTTTTAAGAGATTGTCTCCCTCCACCGGGTTGGGGATCTCGGAGGGGTCAAAGCCGTCCCCCTGGTCTTCGACCTGCACTTCGACGGTGCCACTCGTAACCTTCACCCGCACCGTGATCTTTTTTCTCAGGTCGCATTTATTGCCGTGGAAGATGGCGTTGTTGACGGCCTCGCTGACCGAGATGGCGACATCGGCTAAGTCACTCTCGTTCATGCCAGCCTCTTTCAGTCTCGTCTCTAAGAATCTGTCCACCTCCACCAGATAGTCCTGGGAGCTGGGAATGACGATACGGTTCTTACTCTTCTGAACTTCGGGCATAAAGTCAGCTCCTGAGAGCGTCTCCTTGAGCTTACTTCAGAGGGGTGAGTCTCAAACTGCCTCTTAATAAAAAAGGTAGGCTCTCTCAACCTACCTTCGAAATCGATATCTTCTGTCTATCCCAGAGAGGAGAGCATCATCAAAAGCTACCAACCGCCTCCTCAACCGAGTCATAGTTTTCGAACACCGTGATCAGCTTGGTAATGGTCAAGAGAGATTCGATCTTCTCGGTGACATTGGCGAGTTTTAACTCTCCGCCATTGTTGCGCAAGGTGGTCAGGCCGGATATCAGGATTCCCAATCCAGTGGAGTTCATCCAGTCGACCTTGGCCAGATCGATAACCACATTCTTCTGGTTCTCTCTTATGAGGTCGTGCAGTTGGTCGTGCAACAAGGTAGCGTCCGGTCCCCCCATGATTTTTCCTTTGGGTTCCAACACTGCCACATCTCCGACCTGGCGGCTAGATAGCTTCATCTTGATTATCTCCTCTTAATTCGGACATCTGTTTCTACGTATAGCGGATTTGAGAGTTTCGGCATTCTCCTTCTTTTCGGGAGTTTCAACCCTTGAGCCTGGAGGCGACCAGCTCGGCCATCTCTCGATTCTCGGCGGAGGAGAGTTGGGTTCCGATCCAATCGTATTCGGAGTCGGTCAGACCATACTTCGATAATATCCCTGCCCTCTCCCGGTTCTTGGCCTCCAGTAACTGCTGCACTCTCTCGGTCAGCTCCGGATGCTGTTTTGCGAAGCTGCTATCGGGGCTGGCGAGATACAAACTGTCGGTGGAGAGGAGGTCTCCCCATTTGCGGGAGTATCTGACGTCCAACTGCAAAAGCCCCAAGAAGGCACCGGCAAAGGCTTCGGCTTGTCCGGCAGTGATTTTTCCATCCGCTGGAGGCGAATACGGTTTCAGCATCACCTCCATGGTTGTCCTCTTCTCCGCGGGCTCTTTTTCTC
>JBHIBM010000228.1:0-3893 GCA_046759085.1 Candidatus Zixiibacteriota bacterium | reverse complement strand
GACGCGATAATGAACCACGTAATTGACATCGACGATATTCTCGTCGCCGGTTATGAAGAAGGATTCGGCCTCAACTCTGTCTCCCCGGGGACTGGCAATCCCGGTAGTGACTTCGCCCACGGCGGTATCCACCCTGACGGCGCGAAAACCGAGGTTGATGGTGCGCACCCGGTCCAGCGCAACCTTTCTGGATACATCGATGGGGTAGGGAAACTTGAGATGTAAGCCCGGAGGGAGTTCCGCGGTGACCACCTTTCCAAACCTCTCCACCATCCCCACCTCCCCCGGCTGTACTGTGAAGAACATCGTTGAGAAAAACGCTATCACCAACAGGGCCGCAACGATCTTAACGCAGAGCTTGAGGTTGAATCTGAATCCCAGGCATTTCTGGATGAAATCATTCACGACCACGAACTCTTTGGGGGGCTTCTGCCTTTTGAAACTGACGTATGCCAAGAACAAAAAGCCTGCCAGAGCCGCTATCTCGATGAAATCCGGAATTACCTCTGCAGCCTTCCCCATGGTGGTGACCGGGTCGACCCCGCCCAGGGAATAGATGAGATTTACAAAGCCTCCCAGAATCAAGCTTACCAGGGCTATGGAGGCCAGATAGATTGCCACCACCTTCTTTCCGAACTCCTTGGTCAGAACCCCTAAGGAGGCGATGTTGGTGGCAGGACCCGCAAGCAGGAAAACCAAAGCCGCCCCGGGGTTTAAGCCCTTTAAAACAAGCGCCGCCGCAATCGGAGTGGAGGCGCTGGCGCAGATATATATAGGTATGCCGATAACCAACATCAGAAGCATCGGCAAAAGCCCACCGCCCAGATATTTAGTGACAAAATCAGGCGGCAGCAAAGCTCCCAAAAGGCCCGAGAGTATCAAACCAAAAACCAACCAGTAAGAGATCTCGTCGAAAAGGTTGACGAAGGCGTAACGAAAACCCGCCTTGACGCTCTTGCGGGTTTCCCATTCCTCCTGGGGAGATTGAGCCGTGGATTCTCCCGTGCCCTTAACTGGTTCCTCCTCGTCGGGCACCAAACGCTCCGTAGCGACTCCGGCGGTTAGGGCTGTGATCAAAGCCGCAAAGGGTCGAAAGATGGTCATGGTGACGTCCATCAGTCCGTAGGTTATGGCGATGGAGTCGACGCTGGTCTCCGGCGTGGAAATCAGAAACGACAGCGTTGCCCCCTTGCCGGCTCCCTTCCTCCTCAAGGCCAGAGCCGTGGGTAAAGTCGAGCATGAACATAAGGGCAGAGGAATCCCGAAAAGAGAAGCCAGGAATATCGACTTAAACCCCTTTCTCCCCAAGTGCTTTAAGACCAAAGCGGGCGAGAGAAAGGCGTTTAAGATTCCGGCCACCGCGAATCCAAACAGAATGAAAAGAGAGGCCTCTTTGAAGATTGACCAGGTCTCTCGTATGAATGTTGCTAGAAACTCAACCATGGGGTGACAAGTCCCTCACAAGTCCGCTCCATCGGACAGATTGGTGCAACCGTTGGAGACTTCCTACGTAGATAACATCGGAACAATGGCGCTTTCTCTTCTCACGAACTCTCCAATTTACTCTTGCTGCCCGATAGTGTCAAGCTTTTCACCGTTTGTGTTTTCCGAACCGCGAGAAATGAATAGTGAGAGAAAGAAGGAAACCTACTGCTGGATCTCCGAGGTTGGCGCCGTCGTGAGTCTGCCGCAACATAACTCTGTCAAGGAAATTGGCCAACGAATTTCGTTGACAAAATGCGAAGTTAGGTTATACTCAAAGTGGACGGAAGAGTAATGTCGGTCTACACCTGGAAGCACTGTCTGTCTGTTCCGAGGATGGAGTCCGTCCGTTATTCAGGATGGAGAGGGTCGCGCTTAGACTTGGGATCTGCCAAATCCAGGCCATCCCAGGACAGTGGTCACAAGTAGAATACTCGGACCAGCCAGACCTAGTTGTGAAATCTATGTTGAGATGAAGACACGTCATATACAACTTTTGAGGTAAGAGATGTCTGAAAAGCTAACTATTCGTCTAACTGGTATCACGGTGGCATCACTGCTCATGCTTTTGCTTCTCCCCACCGGTGCCGTTGCTGGTAAAATAGACTTGAGCAAGCCCTTTCCTCTCGTTCTTCTCGAACAGGAGGGGATAGAGGAAAACCCCTTCAAGCCATATATAAATCCATACGACAGCCTGGTGAACATCAGAATCAACAGCGACGCTTCTGGTCAAGTCCAGAACGAAGAGCAGGTCTCCCACAATCGCACTAACCCCGACAACTTAGTGGCGGTCTGGCGCGATTTCCGCCTCGGATACCGCCGCATCGGGGTGGGCTACAGCTTCGACGGTGGCTTGACCTGGAGTGACACCCTGATGCACCCCTGGTACTACTACCGTCACTCCGATCCCGGGATAACCGTCGATCGGTTTGGGAATTTCTACGCCTGCATTCTCTCGTATGAGTCCACCGACGACTTCAACGGACTGTTCATCTATGAGTCCAACGACGGGGGAGTGACCTGGGATGAGCCGATAACGGTTATTGATAGCACCGCGGGTGCCTTCGAGGACAAGCAGTTGGTGGCCTGCGACCGCACCGGGGGTGCCTTCGATGGCAACCTCTACGTCTCCTGGACTCGATTCTGGGGAGGCTGGTACACCGAGATTTTGCTCTGTCGCTATACGGGCGGGGCTCATTTCGAGGACCCGGTCTTGATCAGCGATGATCCCGGGGTGCAGTGGTCAGTCCCGGTGGTCGGCGCCGACGGTGAGGTCTACGTTGCCTGGGTCTGGTACCAGGTGCCGATGATAGCGTTCGACAAATCGATAGATGGAGGCCAGACCTTCGGCGACGACCAGGTTCTGGCGTACACGACGATGCCCTCGGGATACATAAATGGTGACATCGCGGTCTTCGCCTACCCGGCCATGGACGCCGACATCACCGGCGGTCCCTATCACGGCAACATCTACTGCGCCTATATGGACTGGCAACCGCATGACGACACCAACATCTTCTTCACCCGCTCCACCGACCGGGGAGATAACTGGTCTGACGCCATCAGGCTTAACGACGACGATGTCTATAACGACTGTGACCAGTTCCACCCCTGGCTTTACGTCGACGAACAGGGAGTGATCCACGTCATCTTTTACGACCGCAGAAACGACGAGGGCAGAAACCTCTGGATGGATCTCTATTACACCCGCTCCACCGATGGTGGGGAGACCTTCTCCCCCAATATGAGAATAACCACCGAGTCCTGCGATCCCACCGCCGGGACCATCACCGCCGGTCTTATCGGGGAGTATATCGGTTTGACAGTTCACGATAACGTCATTCATCCGGTCTGGACCGACACCCGGGAGGGGAATCAGGATGTTTACACCGCGACAATCGACGTCTCCACCGGGGTTGGTGACCAAGGTGAGGTAAGTCTCCCGACCGGTTTTGCGCTCCACCAGAACTATCCCAACCCCTTCAACAGCAGCACCAGCATAAGTTTCCGGGTGCCCACAATCTCTCCGGTGACCGTGGAGGTTTATAATCCCCTGGGACAGAAGGTGGCTACTCTTCTGAACGGAATTGAAGAACCGGGAATCAAAAAGGTCGGCTGGGAAGCATCCGGCGAGCCCTCCGGCATCTACTTCTACAAGCTCACCGCCGGAGACTTCACCGGTGTCAAAAAGATGATACTGCTGAAGTAGAATTCCTCCGGAAGGCAGAAGAGGAAAGGTCATGAACCTGCGGATGTACAATTACTCACCACTTACGACTCACCACTCACCAGGAGGTGAGTTTCAGAGAATTTCAAAAAAACGCTTGCATATTTCGGCTTTGAGTCGCATATTCTGCTTTGTGAAGAGAGGGACAATTTGAAAAACCTTTAACAACTAACCAATGAAGGTC
>JBHIBM010000227.1:0-3900 GCA_046759085.1 Candidatus Zixiibacteriota bacterium | reverse complement strand
TGCAAGCTTTGATGACCCGGACTGAGATTTCGCCTCTGTTTGCGACCAGGATCTTCTTGAACATATGGTGTGGCTCTATCTGATGACTGAAATTCTCAGATTTCTCACAGCAGCCTGAGTCAGCGCCGCTGTGAAGCAAAATAATACATCAAACAGTCTGGAAAAGCAATAACCCCTGCTGATACAACTAGCCCGATAGCAACGGAGAAGCAGCTGCAGGTCATACGACTCTATGAGCTTCAGCCTTCCGCCGCCTCTTAAGAGGCACAACTGCCCCGTCATTCCTTGAACATCATCTTTCCCCGGTTCATGTCCAAGAACAACCGCTCGTACTGCTGGTTTCTGAATTTGATGCGGCCGAATCTCAGGGTCGCCGGCTTGTGCTTACCGAGGGGAGTGAAATTCAATATTAAGGAGAGAGCGATGAGTCCCAGGAAGTAAAGCCAGAAGTATACGACCACCGTCAACTGCCAGGGGCCAATTGGGTTTGTAATCGCAAAAAGGACATAAAGCAAGCTATAGATCAAGAATACAGTACGATAACTCTGACCCCGCCTCTCGATTCTTTGATGACAGTTCTTGCAGACCGGCACCTCGATGCTGTAAAAGGTCCCGAAACCCCAGCCTTTTATCTTGATCCTTCTGCCTATGTCCTCACTCAGGCAACGGCAACATCTCTTGGGGAGGGAATAGGTTTTATTGGACATCTTCTTCTCTTTCCTGAGCCGGAGTAACAGGTTCCTTCCGTCTTGAAAAAAGAGGTAGAAACTGCAGTTCCAATCCCATCACCGCGAAGGCACAAAACATCCCCAGAATCGCTCCACCCACCAGATCCAGAGGATAATGTATCCCCACATAGGTTCTGGAATAGCTGACTAAAACCGCGATCGCAAAAAGATAGGGAGCAGCCCTACGATACTTGCTGGAGAAGAATACCGCGGCGGCGAAGTTGTTGGTGGCATGCGAGGAGGGAAAGGAAAACGAATTGCTGCAGCCGACCAGCAATCGGAGTTCCTCCACCACGTGACAGGGTCTGATGCGGTGAAAGAACGGCTTTAGGATATGGCTGGAGGTTTGATCCGAAAGGAGAATTAGAATCCCTCCGAAGAGGACTGCCAGTCGTCCCTTTTTGCCTCCGAAGATGAATAGAAGTAAAGCCGCAAAACCGATCGGATACCTCCAGATGACCCCGTTGGTGATGATCGGCATCAGAAAATCGAAAACCGGGTTCGCCAGTTTGCTGTTTATGAGGACGAACAGGTAATGGTCGATTTGATAGACAAATGTCGTCATCGGAGTAAAAAGCTCCCGTCAGATGTGAACATCCAACGGCACAAGTAAACGAAACTACACCATGGCAGTTGATTCTGCAAAGAAATATTATCGCTGGGAAAATTCAAGCTGAATCTCTCGAGGAAGTGGAATTATGCGGATATCAGACGGGTCTTTTCAATATCTGGAATTTGTCCTTCTGCTCCGCAAGAATTTCAGTGCCTTTCTGTAGGTGGGGATACCGGTCCTGCCGCCGAGGGCAGTGCATTTCATGGCCGCGCAGGCGCAGGCAAACTCCACCGCCTTGGCCACCTCCCACTGTCTTGTCAAACCGTAGATGTAAGCTCCGTGGAAGACATCTCCAGCTCCGGTGGTATCGACCACCTTCACCTTAAAGCCGCTCTGTCTGAAGATCGAACCGTCCGTGGTCCCAACAGCTCCCTTTTCTCCCAGAGTAATCACAACCGCTCGAGGCTTATATCTTCGATAAAGCTCCACCAGCGCCCTTTCAACCTTCCCGATTCCGGTGAACTCTAAAGAGAACTCCTCCCCGATCACGAGATAATCGGTGAAAGGTAGAAGGGGTTTGACCTCGGGTCGGTAACTGCCGACATCGATAACGATTCCGCAGCCGTATCTTTTTGCGAGCCTGGAGGCCCGAAGATTCGCCTCCAGGTCTCGTCCGTCCAGAAGGACAAATCTTGCCTTCTTGAACAGGCTTGCCTTTATCTGCTCCGGTTTGATTTCAGAGCTTTCAGTGTTGTTCAGTACGACCGTCCGTTTTCCGCTTTGTCGATCGACCCAGACGAAGGCTTGCAGACTGCGGCCTCTTCTATCCACCAGAAGGTGATCAGTGTCAACTCCCTCGGATTCGAGCTCCTTTCTGATGAGGTAACCCTCGTGATCGTTTCCGATCTTGCTGATGAGAGCGGTTTTTCCGCCTAGGCGTGCTAAAGCCACCAGGGCAGTGGGCACCGGTCCGCCACCCTGAATTTTAGAGTCCACTAAGTCAACCTTCTGGTTGAGTCTTGGGTAGGTGGAGACTATTCCCAGATAGTCCAGGGGACAGATGCCCAGCCCCAGGCAATCGTAAACTCTATTCCGGTTTCGCTGAACTGTTTGCCTTGGGAGGGAAAGTGACCTGGCCATTGGTGGCGTCTAAAAGCTTCTCTCTGAGCGCTCTTGCCCGGCTGGCACGTAACTCTACCTTCATGGAGGGGATCTCCCCGAACAGGTTCTCAAGGATTCTCGCCTTGGCCAGGCTCACGGAGCGGTGGACTACGGAGGTGAACTCGAACGGATAGGAGAAAGACAGAGTCGTGTTGATATACCGGATCTGAGTATTCCGATAGTCCAGAACCGACAGAGCGCTCTGCCGGTAAGCTCGAGCCAGCCCTCCGGTTCCCAGCTCCACTCCCCCGAAGTAACGGCTCACCACCACCACCACGTTGGTCAACCGCCTCTGCTCGATCACCTCGAAGATGGGACGACCTGCAGTTCCCGACGGCTCCCCGGCATCGGAGTGACGATACTTCTGGCGCTTTCCCACTCCCACCTTGTAGGCGAAACAGTGATGGTGAGCGTCGTGAAACTCCTTGGAGACCTTCTCGATGAAGTCCTTGGCCTTCTCCTCGCTGTCCACCGACAGGGTGGAGGCGATGAATCGTGAATTCTTCACAGCCACCTCCATCCTCTTGAAATCCCTGACGGTGCGATATTCGTCGGAGGCGGCGGTCCCTCTCTCGAACCTCCCCACGCTGCGGAGGCTGTTTCTAACGATTTGCCCGCGCATGGATAATCCTCAACCCCTCTAAAGTTAAGGTCAGATTTACCTCTTCTATGATCGACGTCAGTTTGGCCACCAGCGGAGAAAATCCTCCGGTGGCTATCACCTTGACGTTGTCTGCGCCGAGTTCTCTTTTCATCCTGTTTATGATCCCCTCCACCTGACCCACAGTTCCATAAATGATCCCGGACTTCAGGCTGTCGGTAGTGTTTCTTCCCACCACCTTGCCGGGAGCTTCCAGCCGCACCTTGAAGAGCTGGGCGGCCCTCTTGAAAAGATCCGCAGAGGAGGTCTCCACCCCGGGCGCAATGGCACCACCCACATATTCTCCAGAGCCGGAAATATAGTCGAAGGTGGTGGCGGTCCCGAAGTCGACCACGATCACCGGGCCACCGTACAGTTGGTGGGCAGCGACGGCGTCCGCCAGGCGATCCGCGCCCACCTGTTCAGGGTTGTCGTAAACGATCTTAATTCCCAAATCTAGCGAGGTCGAGACCGTCAGAGGTTCCACCGAGAAGAACTTGAGGCTCATCTCCTCGTAGGCCTGCGTCAAAGCCGGAACCACGGAAGAGAGGCAGACGCCATCTATCCCCCCCGGGGGGATGTCGATACTCTCCAGAAGCCGCCGGGTCAAAATCCCGCATTCGTCACAGGTTAACTTCTCGTTGGAGGCGATGCGGAAGAATTCGAGCAGCTTCTCCCCCGCGAAGACCCCCACTACGGTATTGGTGTTGCCCACGTCAATGGCTAAAAGCATCGCTCTTCCTGAAACCGACAGAAGCTTCGCAAACTGGTCTGGATCCCTCTATCTTGGCTATCTGGTCGAAGGAAAGATATGACCC
>JBHIBM010000226.1:0-3933 GCA_046759085.1 Candidatus Zixiibacteriota bacterium | reverse complement strand
AATCCCCTTCAGGTGTGCCGTCTTATAATAACAGAAGGACAACTGCTCGTGCCCCTGCTCTTCCATCAAGTCGAATATGCCCATACTCGTCGCCTCACTCCTTTTCGTGTTCCTGAACTCAGCAGATGTAGATATCCAAAATGGTCGATTGGCTTATATGCAAAACTTGTTCCCTGTTTCCTGTCTCCTGTTTCCCTTTTTCAGGCGAAGGGACAACTCCCTAGGGGTCTACACAACCCCACCTCTACGTTTTCTCTTTCAGTTCTATCAAGATTCCAGCGCACGATTTCGGATGTATAAAGGCAATTCGCTTCCCTTCGGCGCCGGCTCTTGGTTCTTTGTCGATCAGCTCCACCCCTTTCTCTTTCAGATGAGAAAGGGCGGCGTCAATATCCTCCACCTCAAAGGAGATGTGGTGGATGGCGTTGCCCCTCTTTTTCAGGAACTTAGCCAGACTGCTCTGTTGGTCAGTCGGGGTAACCAATTCCAGTGTTGTGCCCTCCGTTTTCAGAAGACCGACCTTGACCGGCTGACCGGGTGCACTGTGCTTAGCCTCCAACTCGATTCCGAAAAGATCTTCAAATATCTTGGCAACCGAGTCTAAGTCCTCAACCGCTATTCCGATATGTCCGACCTTGCTTATCTTCATCTATATTTGGCTACACAGTTGAATTCAGTGTGGCATCGAATACCCACATTCGACACCTGTTTGGCCGTCAGATGTGGGCATCTGACGGCACTACTAAACACTGTGGTGTCGAATGCCCACATTTGACACCTGTTTCGCTGTCAGATGTGGGTATCTGATGGCACTACTAAACTCTGTGGTGTCAAATGCCCACATTTGACACCTTCCTTAATCTTGTCGTGTCTGTCCAGCTCATATCCTTAACTAATCCCTCCACAGGAGCACCTTTTATCCAAGCTGAGGCACTCGAAAATGGCCAATCACACGGATCTGCGACTAGTCCTGTTCGCATTGGATTATCGTGAATGTAGTTCAACTTAGTATAAAAATGTTCTTCCGAGCGGATTGAAAAATCGTCAAACCTTTGCTTCCAGATTGAGCCACTACCGGGGAACATTCTCTTTGCGGATATTATCTTCAATGTTTGCATAAACCTTGAAAGCTCTTTTCCACCACCCTTACAACCGACCATTAAGTGAAGGTGGCTGGGCATTAGAACATAAGCCATCAAATACACTTTCTTGATTCTCACAGTATCAAAGAGGATAGTCTCCAGCTCGTAGAGTCTGCTTTTATCAGCGAACATATTAGCACAACCGCGGACCGTAGTTGTCACAAAGAACAACGTTGGACCTTCAATTGTGCTTCTACCTCTTCTTCCCATCTATCTTTGTTTACTGCCAGGTTCTCTCAGCCGTCAGATGTGGGCATCTGACGGCACTAGCTGCGCACTGTGGCGTCGAATGCCCACATTCCACTCTTCCCCCGATCCGTCACACAACTACTTCTTCCTTATACTCTCCCCAGACCTCTTTTAGGACATCGCAAATCTCGCCAATCGAACAGTAATCCTCCGCACATCGGAGAATATGGGGCATCAGATTCGCATCTCCCTGAGCTACCTCCTTCAGCTTTTCCAAATCCGCTTTGGCCTTCTCATTGTTCCGCTGGCTCTTTATCTCCTTCAGGCGCTCAATCTGTTTTTTCTCCGGTTTCGGGTCGACCTTCAGGAGTTCCGGAACCTCCTGTTTCTCCTCCGCGAACCTGTTCACTCCGACCACTATCTCCTCGCCGTTTTCGACTGCCTTTTGGTGCTGGTAAGCACTATTGTGAATCTCCCTCTGGTAGAAACCGCTCTCCACCGCCTTCAGCGCGCCGCCCATCTGGTCGATCTTGTCGATATAGTCCTGGGCTAACTCCTCAATCTCGTAGGTCAACTTCTCGATGAAATAAGACCCTCCCAGGGGGTCGACAGTATCAGCGACCCCACTTTCGTGAGCAATCAACTGTTGGGTGCGCAGGGCGATTTTGGCCGCTTTTTCCGTCGGCAAAGACCAAGCCTCGTCAAAGGAATTGGTGTGCAGAGATTGGGTGCCCCCGAGAACTGCCGCCAGCGCCTGCAGGGTCACCCTGACGATGTTGTTCTCCGGTTGCTGGGCGGTCAGAGTGCATCCTGCAGTCTGAGTGTGGAAGCGAAGTCTCCAGCTTTTGGGATCCTTGGCGCCGAAACGTTCCCGCATAATCTTGGCATATAGTCGGCGCGCCGCCCGGAATTTTGCTGCCTCCTCGAAGAGGTTGTTATGAGCATTGAAGAAAAAGGAGATGCGGGGCGCGAAATCGTCAATCTCCAGGCCGGTCTCCAGTGCCGCTTGAATATAACAGATTGCGTTCGCTAAGGTGAAAGCGATCTCCTGAACCGCAGTCGCTCCCGCCTCGCGCATGTGGTAGCCGGAGATACTGATGGTATTCCACCGGGGCAGGTTGTCCTTACAGTACTTGAAGATGTCGGTCGTCAACCTCAACGAAGGCTCCGGCGGGAAAATGTAGGTTCCCCGGGCGACGTACTCTTTTAGAAGATCGTTCTGAATCGTCCCGGACAGTTTTTCCGCGGCAACACCATTCTTTTTCGCGCAGGCAATATAGAAAGCCAGGAGCACCTCGGCAGTGGAGTTGATGGTCATGGAGGTACTGACCTGATCCAGGGGAATTCCCTCGAAGAGGACCTCAACGTCCGCCAGGGTGTCAATAGCGACTCCGGTTTTACCGACCTCCCCCGAGGATAGAGGATGGTCGGAGTCAAGCCCAATCTGGGTGGGAAGGTCGAAAGCAACTGAAAGGCCGGTCTGACCACCCTTGAGGAGGTATTTGTAGCGTCGGTTGGACTCCCCCGCGGTCCCGAAACCGGCATACTGCCGCATAGTCCAGAGGCGGCCACGGTACATATCCTTTCTTATTCCCCTGGTGAAGGGGTATTCGCCCGGAAGCCCCACCTCAGTGGCGTAATCGAGTTGCTTCAGCTCTTCGGGAAGGTAGCACTCCTCCACCTCCATCCCGGAGGAGGTCTTGAAACTTCTTCGTTCCTTCGCCATCTGATTTCTGTCCCTCATTGGAGCGATGCTGATTAGCCGGGGAGTTATTCGAAGGTCACGAGAACCTGGTCCTTTTCGACCGCCTCCCCCTCTTTGACTCTTATCTCCTTGACGATCCCCTCCGTGGGGGCTTTGAGCTCATTCTGCATTTTCATAGCTTCGACTACCACCACCCCCTGTTCCTCCTTGACTTCCTGCCCCGGGGAGACTAGAATCTTAGCCACCAAGCCCGGCATCTGTGTCCGCAGGCTTTTTTGCGCTTTTTCCTCTTCCCGTTCACCGGCCAATCGGGCCAATTGTGCCTTTCTCTCCTCCTCTACCTGACAGATGATGCGGTGTCCCCGCAGATATACGGAGAGGCCCTCGGGTATTTCTGTCAGCTCAGCATCGAATGATTTGCCAGACACGAGAAGCGATTTCGAGCCGTCGGGAAGAAGCTCGGCAACATCGAAATCGATCGGCTTGCCGTTGAGCTTGAAGTTGTAAGCCTGCCCGGATTTGGTCACCTCGACAACTATCTTTTCATTTTCGATTTCGACGATGTATTTCATGTCAGTACCGGCGAGCCACCCTCAGCCCGAGTGTGGTAATGGTGTCAGTCGCTCTCGGGAGGCGGCAGCTTGCGTAACCTTTCAATCTCCCCTTTGATCTCTTGAATCACCTCTGGGTTATAGATGACTTTTTTCTTCCCTTTTTTCACTGAGATAATATAGAAAACCTCGCCTCCGTATTTCTCAGTGAACTTCTGATGGGTTTTCTCTTGGAGCTTAAGCTCTTTGATAATCTGTGTGATGTAAGCGTAACCCGCGGGTTTTATCTGAAGGCCGATGTATCTGCCGTTCACCTCGATATAGAAATCTATGTTGTATTTTCTGT
>JBHIBM010000225.1:0-3938 GCA_046759085.1 Candidatus Zixiibacteriota bacterium | reverse complement strand
GGTGTCAATCACTGCCAGCTCCGTCCAGCTATTCCCTTCATCGCTGGAGCGGGTATAGACCAACTCCGGGGGGGCACCGTTGGCACGTCCGACGACATGAATGTTGTAGTTTCTATCGACGCTGATATAAGGCCAGTAGGCACGCACCTCGCTGGGCAACAAGTCCGGAGGATCATACTCGGTGAAGTCCCCGAAGCCTCTGAAGAAGTCAATCGCCACCGTCAACCAGAGAGGAGAGGCACCCTGATCGCTGTGGTAAGCGACTGTCGCCCGACCATCAGCTAAGACATCAATGGTGGTGTAACCGGCTCGCTCTTCGCTGTTGACCTGCAGGCCACCATCCTGCAGCCACAAGCCGTTTTCATCTACGAAGTTGTAGTAGACGTGGCGGTTCCCCTCCCAGAAATCGATCCCGTTCATCCACGAGAAGTGATAACCACCCTGGCTGTCCTTCACGACTCGATTGCCGGTCGAGCCATTGGTCTGGTAACTATAGTGGGTCGTTCCCACCTGGAAACCGGGAGAGAGAACCTCTGCCTGAGATCCGGCCTTGCTCAACGGAATAGAGTAAATTGCCCGATCGACCTCGGAATCCCCTACTATCGGCTGCTGCACCGGATGGTATCTCGGTGTCTTGGACAAAAGGGCATGTGAGGGAAGCAGGAGAAGGACAGCGATCGAAAGAATTACTAGCTTTTTAGACATCTGAACCTCCCGTCAAAAGTGTCGGATCATTCTCAGTCTCTCCTTTTAAGTTAAGTCAGACCACGATTTTGTCAAGGAATTTCCAGACCCAGCGTCACAAGCGTGGCAGTCGAGGCCGCCCAAATGGGGATGGCTGTCAATAACGGTTGTAGGCAGTGCGAAAAGCGGTGAATGCAGTCAGGAGGTGTCGAATGCGGGCATTCGACACCACATCTGTGACATGAAATGATCGGCTAATGGTCGATGGGAATGAATACTTGGTGCCTGGAAACTACTGGATGGTGGGCAACTGGTGATTGGGAATCAGCAATTGACGATTACTTCTCCTCCAGCAGGTCTTCCGCTAAAGATAGTGCTACCCCGGAGAGCATCACCTCCACCCCGAACTTGGAGAAGTCACTGGAGATCAACTCTCGATTGACGTTGGCATAAAGGGAGCAGCCCGCTTCTCGCTCCACCACCAGACCGGCGATGCGTCCGCCGGATTCCCCGACGAAGGTGACCTCCCCCAACTCCTCGCTGATCACGAACCCGGAGAGATTGTGGAGTTGCAGGTGACTGCTGGTGGTGTAAACCACCACCATCGCCCCCTTTTTCTTCCTCCCCAGGCTGGTCTCCGGGTAAATCTCTAAGTTCAGGCCCCGTTTCTCCTGAGCGTTGAAGATCTTAAGGCGGTGGTGATCCTTCATATCGGTGATGGAGACCGCCTTCAAACAGGAGCCGATTCTGTCGATATCGTCTTTGCTGAAAACCGGCATTGCCGCTGAATCTAGATCAATTCCTTCGGGAAAGGGATAACAGTCCTAACCCTGAGTGGGACCCTCCGGGGGTTTCTCCGGCTTTTCGATCTTGGGTGCTTCTTTGGGGGATTCATTGACTTCGGACTCGATCTCTTTTTGAACGTCCCGCATCTCTTTCTTGAAGACCTTTATCCCCTTGCCCAATCCAGAGGCAATCTCCGGGATTCTCTTTGCGCCGAACAGGAGCAACACCAAAAGAAGGATCAGTATTATCTCCTGCCAGCCTATTCCACCAAGCATTTATTCTCCTCCCAATTCAAATTCCACATAATAAGATACGGATCGGGCTTAAAAAAGCCATAAAAAAAGTCAAAAATACCAGTAACGGAAATAGACGATTACGAAAATTACGGCCAAGAGGGACACGAAATTTATCTTGAACAGAAGCCCGATGGTGAAACGAATGGCGTAGACATCGACGGTGAGCTGCTCGAAGCCGAACTGAACATTTTTCTCGAAGAGGGTCTTGACCGCGCCCTGAGGTAGAAAGGAACCCACCAGCTCCCCCAGAAAGCCACCCAGGACGACGGCCAGAATCAACGAGACCGTCAAAAAAGTCACCTCTTTACCTCTCATGAGACCTTCCTTCGCTCTTTTCTGGAGAGATAACTGTACATCGATTCGAAAACTAACCTGCCGTCGGAGCTACCCAAGAGTTGGGAGGTCGCCCTCTCCGGGTGGGGCATCATCCCAATCACATTACCCCGGGAATTCATAATTCCGGCGATGAAGTTCAAAGAGCCATTGGGGTTGTAATGGTCATCAAGTGCCCCCTCAGGATTGCAGTATCTGAAGACTACCCGATTGGATTCCTCCAACTTCTCCACGGTTTTCGCATCTCCAAAATAGTTACCATCGGAATGGGCTATCGGAATCTTTACCACCTGCCCGATTTTATAGGCGTTTGTGAAGGGAGTGGAGTTATTCTCTACGCGCAGATAGACATATTTGCAGACAAACCTCAGACTCCGATTTCGAAGCATCGCCCCCGGGAGGAGCCCTGCTTCTAACAGGATTTGGAATCCGTTGCAGATTCCCAGAACCAGACCGCCGGATTGCGCAAATGTTTTCACGGACCTCATAATCGCTGAAAAGCGAGCAATCGCGCCGGTGCGGAGGTAATCTCCGTATGAAAAACCTCCCGGGAGAATGACGACGTCGAACTCCCTCAAATCTCGATCCTGATGCCAGAGGTATTCCACCCTTTCTCCAAGGACCTCCTTGACGGCTCGATAAGCGTCGTAATCGCAGTTGGAGCCGGGAAAGGTGATGACGCCGAATTTCATTTAAGCCTCTTTATCTCATACCTCTCGATCACCGGATTTGCAAGCAATTTCCTGCAAACCTCCTCCAGGGTCTTGACAGCCTGTCTATCCCGATCGCCGTCTAACTCGATCTCGAAGAACTTGCCGCTTTTGACCTCCTTGATATTCTTATAGCCCATGTCGGCCAAGGCCCGCCTGATGGTGGTTCCCTGAGGGTCTAAGACTCCCTCCTTGAGTGAGACATCAACCCGCCAGAGGTGTGGATTTCTCGACTTTCTGTTTGTGGACATGTTTTGACGCCCTCTTGTGTGATGTAACGGAAGACCTCAACCCTTCACTCATTCCTGGAAACCTGAAGGTTTCCGCCACAATTTCATACATTTTGTAGGTTTGCGCAAGTGTTACAGAGTTCTCAGGGATCTTTTTCCTTTCCCTCCTGACGGCCACTATTCGACTGTTGAGACCGGGATGAAACCTGTCCCCTCGGGGAAACGATGATCCTTACCTCTCTTATTACACCGTAGAGAAGGTATGCGGTCACAATCGGAAACACCGCGGCGCCGGGATCAATAATGGTCAGAATCCCCGCCAGCAGCAAAAGAAGCATTTTTACCCGGTCTTTCCGCCTCTCTAGCGACAGTCGAGGCATCGGCTCATACTCGATGTTGGATACCATCAGAACTGAGAAGGCCACCACCATCACCACTAATAACTTCTCGAAACGGAACTCCCCCCAGAGACGATGCGAGAAGATCACAAATCCTGCCAGAGACATCGCCGCAACCGGAATCGGCAATCCCAGGTATCTCGTCTCCTGTTCGAGATCCGCCTGGAGGTTGAAGCGCGCCAAACGGAAAGAGCCAGCCAAAATGAACACAAAGCCCAGAAGCCATCCCCAGGTTTCGGATCCAATCCATCCGAAGGAGTAAAACATCACCGCCGGCGCGACCGCAAAGGAGACGAAATCGGCGAAGCTGTCCAATTCTAAGCCGAAGCGGGTGGTAGCTCCGGAGAGCCTGGCCATCTGTCCATCGAGCATATCCAGAAACGCCGCTAGAATTATGAGCCAGGCCGCTTCCGTGGGGGAGCTCCGCTTTATGCTGGTGATGATTGAGAAGAATCCACAGAACATATTCCCGACCGTGAAGATCCCCGGGAACATGCCCTT
>JBHIBM010000224.1:0-3941 GCA_046759085.1 Candidatus Zixiibacteriota bacterium | reverse complement strand
TCCAGATGAGCTCCGCCGCCAGGGCTTGGTTGGCGAAGCTCATATCCATCACTGCCGCCGGGTGTCCTTCCGCAGCGGCTAGGTTGATTAGACGTCCCTCCCCCAGAAGATATATCCTTTTGCCACCCGGCAGTCGAAACTCCTCGACATTCTCACGTATCTTCCTTCTGGAGCGCGAGAGCTTCCTTAAGCCCTCAATATCTATCTCGACGTTGAAGTGACCGGAGTTAGCCACAATCGCTCCATCTCTCATCTTCGGGAAGTGCTCTCTGCTTATGACGTTCACATCCCCGGTCAAGGTGACGAAAATATCCCCCTCCCTGCAGGCTCGATCCATGGGCATCACCCGGAAGCCGTCCATGGCCGCCTCCAGTGCCCTCACGGGGTCAACCTCCGAGACGATGGCATCGGCTCCCATCCCTTTAGCCCTCATTGCCAGGCCTCGACCGCACCAGCCGTAGCCTGCCACCACGAACTTGGATCCGGCCAAAAGCCTGTTGGTACAGCGCAAGATTCCGTCGATGGTGGATTGACCGGTTCCGTAACGGTTGTCAAAGAGGTATTTGGTCTTGGAGTCATTAACCGCGATTATGGGATAAAGTAACCTCTTCTCCCTTTCCAGACTTCGCAGACGGATCACTCCGGTGGTGGTTTCCTCGGTCCCTCCCAGCATATTCGCGGCTTGCTTTTTTCTCTTGCCGTGCAAGGTGGCGACTAAGTCAGCGCCATCGTCCATGGTGATGGAGGGTTCACCATCCAGGGTGGCGATTATGTGCTGGTAGTAGACTCTGTTGCCTTCGCCGCGGATGGCGAAGACCGGAATCTTAGAGTCCTTCACCAGGGAGGCAGCGACATCGTCCTGAGTGGAAAGGGGATTGGAGGCGCACAAAAAAGGTTGGGCTCCCCCGGCCTTCAGGGTCGTCATCAGGTTTGCGGTTTCGGTGGTGACGTGGAGGCAGCAGGCTAGCTTTAATCCCCGGAGGGGCTTCTCCTTTTTGAACCTCTGTCGGATCAACCGCAAAACCGGCATATCCTGTTCGGCCCATTCAATCCGCAGGCGGCCTTTGGCAGCTAATTTGATGTCCTTGATATCGTTTCTCATCCAAACTTCCCTCTCCGGTTAAGCATCTTTTTGCAGGTCTTTAACCTTGTCGGTTCTCTCCCAGGTGAACTCCGGTTCCTCCCTGCCGAAGTGTCCGTAAGCGGCGGTCTTCAGATAGATGGGTCGGAGCAAATCTAAATATTCAATTATCTCCCGGGGGCTGAGTACGAAATGTTTTCTGATCAACTCCACCAAACGGTGATTGGGGACTTTAGTCTTACCGTTTGTCTGCACCATGACGCTGACCGGCTCCTTCACCCCGATGACGTATGCAAGCTGGACGGTACACTCATCCGCCAAATCGGCAGCCACGATGTTTTTGGCGATATACCTGGCCATATAGGAGGCGGAGCGGTCAACCTTGGTGGGGTCCTTTCCGGAGAAGGCTCCGCCGCCGTGAGGAGCCATTCCCCCGTAAGTGTCGACGATGATCTTCCGGCCGGTCATGCCGGTGTCGGACTGTGGTCCCCCGGTGACGAATTTCCCGGTGGGATTGATAAAATATTTGGTCCTGGAGTCCCGGAGCTCCTCTCCGACAACCGGGAAGATCACCTCTTTTTTGATCTCCTCTTTGGCCTCCTCGGTTATGAAGTTTCCGGTCTCATCCAGGATCTCCTCGGTATGCTGGCAGGAGGCCACCACGTTGTCGACTCGAAGCGGTTTGCCGTCTTTGTATTCCACCGTGACCTGAGATTTGCCGTCAGGGCCGAGATAGGGGAGGATTCCCCGGCGGCGCACCTCCGCTAACCTCTGGCAGAGCTTGTGTGCCAGAGAGATCGGCAGCGGCATAAGTGTCTTAGTCTCCTTGGTGGCGTAACCGACCATGAGTCCCTGATCTCCGGCACCTCCGGTATCAACGCCCTGAGCGATGTCTGGAGACTGAGGGCCGATGGCGTTCAAGACCGCACAGGTCTCGTAGTTGAAGCCACATTTGGGGTGGGAGTAACCGATCTCCTTCACTACCTTGCGGACCAGACTGCTGATGTCGACGTAGCCGATGGTGGTGATCTCTCCTCCCACGATCACCAGTCCTACGGTGATGAAGGCCTCGCAGGCGACCCGGCCGTTCATGTCCTGTCGCAAGACATCGTCTAAGACCGCATCGGAGATCTGGTCACAGACCTTATCCGGGTGCCCCTCGGTGACCGATTCCGAGGTGAAAAAGAATCCGTAATCTGTCATTTTATCTCCGCTATTCTGTTTGGCTCGATTCCTCCCTTGAACGTAAATACTCACTCCTTGATTTGCTTCGATCCTTCAGAAAAAGTTATCTAATCTAAGGATTCGACACTCAATAGTCAAGCTTTAAAGGAGTGAAGCGTAGTAAGAATAGGCAGGATCAACTATGCCCCACCTGGGAAGAATCGCCGACGTTGAGTTCTCCGAAAGCCATCGAGACCTGAGCATTCTTGCCAATTAGGGAACTCTCCAGAATGGAGTTGCTTACCGATGCGCCCTGGCTGATGATGGAATTACGGATTATCGAATGCTTGATTGTGGCCTCATCGGCTATGGAGACATCAGGACCGATGATGGAGTTTTCCACTTTGACAGAGGGGGAGACATAGACCGGTGGAATCAGAGTGGAGCCTTTGATCTCCCTCGGTGGAGGCAATTTGGCCAATAGCTTATGATTGGTCTCGAGCGTCGTTTCTACATTTCCACAGTCATACCAACCCTCAACGTTGAAGGTGGTCATCTTGGCGCCCTTTTTGACCATAAGCTGCAACGCATCGGTGAGCTGATATTCCCCCTTGGTGCGCATATCCTTGTCGACGATTTCCTGAAGGCACTCCTTCAATAGATCGGTCCTTTTGATATAATAAAGTCCTACTAACGCTTGATGGGATTCTGGCTTTGGAGGTTTTTCTATCAGTTCGGTGATGAAGCCGTTCTCGACCTCGGCGATTCCGAACCTGCGGGGGTCGTCGACATGTTTGGTGCCGATGGAATCGTATTCGGAGTTGATGACACTTTTCAGGTCGGCTTCAAAAATCGTGTCGCCGAGGATGATGAGGGCCGGCTCATTGTCGAAGTGCTTTGAGGCGGTCTTGACAGCATGACCGAGTCCCAAAAGCTCCTTTTGCTCGACGAAATGAGCTTTGAATTTGTAGTTCTCTCTAACGAAGTCGGTGATCTTCTCCCCCATGGGGCCGACTACGATGACGACCTCGTCAATCCCCAGCTCGACCAGTTCATCTAAGATGTGGGCCAGCATCGGCTTGCCAGCGACGTGAAGCAACACCTTCGGTTCGGTGTACGTGTGAGGCCTAAGCCGAGTTCCAATGCCAGCGGCGGGTATGATTGCTTTCACGGTTTATCCTTAATTTCAGTTTTCAGAACCTCTGCGCTTTTGCAGTGATTTAATGACTTTTGTATTTATCCCACGTTCATCCTAAGTAGCGACCTAGCGTATAGCTTTTATGGGCTACGTTTGTCTGGTTCAAATTGAAAGGCAACCACAGTTTTCCCATAGCAGGCTTTGTGTGCGAATTCATACGAAAGTTTGCCTATATACAGGTTGCCTAATTGCTTCTCACTATCCAGCCTCAACCAACTATCAATTGGTTGTCCAGGTTTCACAAGTCGATTTAGCTTCATGTCGTTCCGTAGTATATAGCCGAAGGTCTTGTGACGCTTGGCAAATCCCTGGAGGCTAATCAAGTGAGAGTATCTGCTTAAAGAAGAATCAATAGCATACCCATAGAAGACGTATATGAACTGGTTCAAAAACAACTGATACTCCACAGCTGCTAGATGCTGCAACGCATGGTCACACATATACAGGTTGCTCTGGATCTCAAAACGGCCACGGAAGTATTCACCATCCAACGTGCAA
>JBHIBM010000223.1:0-3947 GCA_046759085.1 Candidatus Zixiibacteriota bacterium | reverse complement strand
CTGACTGATCACCTCCGAGAACTTCTGAGGTCTGAACTTTCTGGCTAAGGCTAAGTAGGTCATCGACGTTCTCTAGAGTAGAGTCTATGAAAAATTTCCTGTGCACCCACTTTCGATCCGCCCCGACCTGCGCTTTTGGGGCCGACAGCTCCGGCCAGGCGACCCTACGGCACCTCCGAGGGTTCGCTTACGGCTGCTACCTTCCGGTCCTGACCGGGTTGGGCGAGCTCGGATTGCGCAGGACCTGACCATCATCGCTACCTGCCGAAAAAGAGACAAATCGGTTAAAGACCTCCGGTGGGAATTCGACCCCGGTATAGCGGATTCCGGGCTACAGGGCACCGCTAACTCCCCATCTAGCACGGGAAATTCTTTGCAAAGCAAAGAATTTCGGTTCATGGTTCATGGTTAATGGTTCATAGTAAATCTACAAGGAATTCATTAGCGCACTGATCTGTTTCGACAACCTCCTACACTCATCATATAGCTCCTCATACTGCCCGGAGGTAATATATAGATCGTTCAGTGCGATTTCAATTATAGGAATACATTCGTAGATAGAGCCTCGAGCCCGTCGCAGGAAATTTCTAAACTCCGTCTTCGTCAGACTGCTCCCCTCAGCGATGTTCAAAGGAATCGAACTTGAAGCTCTTCTCAATTGAGAGACTAGACCAAACATCTCCTCCTTCGGGAAGCTTTTCGTGATCTTGTAAATCTTCTTCGAAAAAGAGACGGCCTCCTGGTAAACCTTCAGCCTTTCGAAGTTGAACATCTCTCCCATTCTAGGTTACCATGAACCATGAACTATCAACCATGAACGAAATTCCTCTCCTTCAGAGAGGAATTTCTCAAATGGAGCTGAGGAGATTCGAACTCCTGACCTCCTGAGTGCGATTCAGGCGCTCTCCCAACTGAGCTACAGCCCCGAAGAACACAAGCCAAATACCGGCAACCCCTCTCAACCCAATCCCGTGGATCAGAAAATCACCGTCCACCGCGGAATTATAGGCAAAACGAAATTCCAGAGCAAGGTCTTTTTCGCTCCAACAGACCGGAATGGCATCGATTTCAAGTCTCATTTCGAAAACCCAATCGTCACGCCAGTTGGTTTCTCTTTCTGATAATCCACTCCAAAGCCAAGCAGATCACGGCAAGCCCTAAAAGCCAGGGTTGGTTCCACAACTGCACCTCGGATTTCTTCACAACTGTCTGCACCTCAAAATCAAGTAGCAGGAACTGACTGTCGACCTCCCCCGGGGCGAAAAAACCTCCTCCGGAGAGCTCCCCCAGTCTCTTGAGAAGCTCAAAGTCAGCAGCTAAGTTCTGCTCCTCCAGACTGTACGCCTCTACCTCGAACTTGCCTCCGAACTGGCCCAACTTCTTCCCTCGCCAGAAAGCTTCTGCGCTGAAGGCATATCTTCCCGGAGAAAGGGAGGGGACTGTCGTCTTGTAGCGGCCCGGCTCCTGCTCGACTAAGTTCAATCTCAACCTTTCAACCTTATCAGCGCCGTTTTCTTTGAAGATCTCGATTCTCGATTCCACCGCTTCCAAAGGTTGAAAGCTCTCGTCGTAGAACTTCCCCAGGATTGAGATCTCCTCCCCGTAGCTGTAAACCCTGTTTTCCGAATAGATGTTCATCCTCTCCATGTCAAGGGGGGTGGCCAGCCACCTCACGGCATTGGTGAAAAACTGCCGGTAACTCTCTCTCCCCCCCTCAAAGCCACGTGGCAGAAAGTCCCAGCGCCATAGAGGAAATACTGTCACCACCATTGTCTTGCCGCCGTATCGTTCGCCCACCATCACCGCAGGGAGCTCCCTTGGGGGCTTGACCGCCAGCGGACAGGTCAATAAGACCACCGCCCGGGGCTCTCTGGGCTTCAGGCTACCGGGGACTATGAATTCGAAAGGCGGCACCTCCCTCCACAAATCGCGGTTTGTTTTCTCGTCTTCTGAGAGCCGTGTGATAGGATGGAGAGAACCATCGGTGGTCAAGCAGAGAGAGAAAGGACCCTTGACAACCCCTCCTCTGGGCGCGAAATCTAAAGGCAGCAATTCGCTCATAACAGAAGATGCTTTGGCACTCGACAAATCCTCTCCCAAAAGGAAAAGTATGGAATGACCCCTCTGCAGGTATCTCTTCAAGACTTCCTCTCTTCCAGAAAGTTGCCGATACCCTGGATCGACACATATCAGGATGTCATACTCGGAGAGGGCTTCCAATGTTGCCGGGAAACTTCCTGAGAGGAAACCTCCGTCAAGACCGTAGACGACCGGTTTGATCTCCAGCTTAGGGTCTTCCTCTAGCGCTCTTTTCAGAAAGGCGAACTCCCAGCCCGGTCGAGAGCTGACCAGGAGTACCTTCAGCTTACTTTTCAGGACTTCAACGGAGAAAGAGCGATAGTTGTTCTTGGTAACCTTCTCTCCTTCCTGGGGTGGAATTGAGACCTGAAAGAACATCGTTCCGGTCTCCTGTGGAATGAATTCAATTTCGCCGCTTTGCTCTCCCGGTTGGCTGAGTATCAAATCTGTCCTGCCGTAGAGCTTTCCTCCGGACTTCAAGAACACCGGCGCCCGCCCCTTCCGGGGGGAGGTCAGCTTCACTGTGAACTCCACCTTCGTGGGGATCTGGGAGTAAGCAACCTCCGGGAAGTCCACCTCCCCGAAAGCCACATCTAACGGCGGCTGGGGATCTCCGATCCCCACCGCATAAACCGGCACCCCCAGACGGGAAGCGACCACCAGGGGGTCGATTCCGGAGTTGTTGCCACCATCGGAGAGAATCACGATGGCGCTCAGATTCTCATCTGAGCGCTGCTCCTTCAGCCGCACTAAGGCCTCCCCCATGGAGGTCCTCACTCCTTGAGCGTTTAAGGAATCAAGCTCCACTCTAAGCCTGTTCAGGGAATCGGAGAAGGTCCAGTAAGAGAGTTTGGCCTCCTCCGGGAGCTGAGCTGTCTCGAATTCTGTCAATACACCTCTTGCCACCTCCAGTCTAGTCGTTGCAAGGCCCTCCCCGCCGGAGGGGAGTCCGACTTCGTCGGAGAAATTCATTGAGGTCGAGGTGTCCACTAGCACCGCTATCTCCGCCGGCCTGGTGACCTTGTCGCTGAAGCTCAAGAGGGGTTGCCACAGAGCGAAGATGACGGCCAAGATGGCGAGGCAACGGAGAGCTACCAAGACTGCTTTCGTGCTCCTCTGGAGTGGAGCTTCACTGCGACGATAGAGGAAATACGACCAGGCCAGCAAGAAAAAAAAGACCAGAAAAAGCAGGAGAAACCTATCCGACTGAAAACTGAGGCCTAACCCCGACATATCCTATTATACTATCGAGTTTCCCTGTTTCAGAAAAACCTCCAGGGGGGTAAACAAAAACCGTCGCCTTCTGGCAGACGGTGCTTGAGAGACGATTTCGCTCGGCAAGGACTACTTCTTCCGGTCGACGACGAAATTCGCCAACTCCTCCAGAGACCTTTTGTGCTCGGAGGGCTCCAGATTGGCGATTGAACTCAAGGCTTCATCTCTGAAGAACTCCGCCCGCTTTCGGGCATATTCAAGGCCACCATAGTTGCTTACAAAATCGATAATCAAGGGGAGATCGCCATCTTTGAACTCATTATTGATAAGCTCGGCAATTGCCCTCCCCTCCTTTTCGGGACTTTCCCTCAGGGCGTGAATCACCGGCAGCGTTATCCAGCCCGACTTGAGGTCGTTTCCGACCTCCTTTCCGGTCGTTTTGGCATCGCCGGTTAAGTCCAAAAGGTCGTCGGTGATCTGGAAGGCAATACCGAAATTCTCCCCGAAGTCCCGGAAGATGGCCCCCTTGTGGGAGTTATCACCGGCGAGGACCTGTCCACACTCACCGGCACAAGCAAACAGAGAGGCGGTTTTCTTGGAGATAACCTCCAGATAACGACTCTCCTCTATCCCGGTATTGCCGAGCTCCGCAA
>JBHIBM010000222.1:0-3973 GCA_046759085.1 Candidatus Zixiibacteriota bacterium | reverse complement strand
AGCCGTCAGCGATTAAGCTCAGACGGTAACGTGGACGATCTTTTTATCTTTTCCCTTGCGGGCGAAATGGACCTTGCCGGTTATCTTGGCAAACAGGGTATGATCCTTTCCCATCCCCACGTTGGCGCCGGGGAAGATCCTGGTCCCCCGCTGGCGGGCAATGATGCTTCCGGCAGCGACTAACTCGCCTCCGTAAGCCTTCACTCCCAATCTCTGTCCGTGCGAGTCCCGCCCGTTTCTGGAGGAACCAACACCTTTCTTATGAGCCATAGAGCCTCCTCTCTTCCCTATCTGCGCTCAAATCTAATGAATGTATCGGGAAAATCAAGTCTTTTTTGAGGAATTCTTCGAGGTTGGAAGTGATTCAGGGCTCCGGCATTGATGCTAAGTCTGTGCCCCAGTCGGAAGTCTACATTCTTGTTGCGTTTCGGTTTGTTGGGGGTTAATTTCAGATCACTACGATTGTCGTCTGAAAAACTCAACGGCTGAGCTTCTTTGATGAAAGCCAAAAAGAGCATAAGAAACATAGATTACATCAGGTTCGCCTTCCTCGGGGGATTGTGGGGAGGGTTTTTCACCGGTTTGGGAGAAGCCTTCATAAAAGTCTTCGCCCAGGAGCTGCACGGTGTCTCCATCTTCTTCTTCGGTTTACTCTACTACGGGCTGTTTGGCACCTTGCTGGGCTTAGTTCTGGGCTTGCTGGTGTTCTTATATGCCACCGTCACCGGCAAAAAGCCTCTGGCGACCAACTTCGTTTTCGTCACCTCCGGGCTGTTCTTCGCGGTGATGTTCACCTGGATACTGCATGCCACTCTCTTTAAGAGTCTGGTGCCGATCGATCCTTTAAGCAGGTGGGGTTATGTCTCCTTCGTCCTGGAGGCGATGATACTCTATGGGCTTTTCGTCCTCCTCTCGAGGCTCATCTCAAGGAAGGTTTTGGGGAGTTTCTCTCTGGACTTCGAATCCAGCCTGGGGCTTTACATTCTTCTCTTGCTTCTGACCGGAACCGTGGCGGTCTCTCCCTTCTTTGACGGCGGGGAAAACCTCAAAGCCGATAACTCCTACATCCCGCAGTCAGATAAGCGTCCCAATGTGATTCTCATATTGGTTGAGGCTTTGAGGTATGATCGCCCTGCGGTCTACAAGGGGCCGGCGAAAACCCCAAATCTCGAAGGATTGGCGAGCGAAGGGATTCTGTTTGAGAACATGATCGCTCAGGCTTATTGGATCAGAGCCTCCACCGCCAGTTATCTGACCTCCCTTTATCCCTTCTCCCACGGGGTCTTGACCGGACTGCAGATTCTCCCGGAAGGACTAATCACTCTACCGGAAATCTTACGACAAAAAGGATACCTCACCGCTGGGATTATCAACAATCCGAATCTGTCGGAGAGCTTTAACTTCCAGCAGGGTTTCGATTACTACCGCTACCTGCGACCCCGGGAGGTTCTCTGGGCCACCGAAGATGCCATCTTTCTGAAAATCTATCCCAGATTGCGTGAATGGTATTTGAGAAACATCCTGCGAAAGGAGGTCGTGGACTTCTATTATCGAGATGCAGAGTTCACCACTCGGGAGGCGATTAGTTGGCTTGAGAAGAACTCCGGCCGAAAGTTCTTTTTGCTCTTGGATTACCGCGATCCCTGCTTCCCTTACTTCTTTCATCCCTATAACGGCAAAGCCATTTCATCATTGATACTGGACCCGGAAAAGAGAGATTTCTACCTCCAAGCTTACGACAGCGAGATCGAATATTTGGATACCAGTTTGGGGTATCTGTTCGAATACCTTAAGGAAAAAGATCTTTACGACAACAGCCTGATTGTTCTGGCCTCCAGCCACGGGGAGGAGTTTTTCGAACATCGAGGCTGGGGACACTACGCCACCGCTTACGAGGAGTTGGTTCACATACCGTTGATCGTCAAATTGCCTCACGGTGAGAGAGAGGAGGTTGTATGTGAGCAAATGGCCCGTTCGGTCGATATTCCCCCGACAATCTTGACTCAGGTGGGTTTAGAAGTCCCGATCTGGATGCAGGGAGTGGACCTGTTCGACCCCGATCGGAGCGAGGCCTTCGCCTTCGTGGAGGGAAGCCTCGGGAACCTCAAGGTGGCCGCGATCCGCGATAAACGCTGGAAATTCGTCAGAGCCGACCGCGGCAACCATCGGGATCTGCCGGAGGTGGCCCTCTACGATCTGGAAAACGACCCCGGGGAACTGGTAAACCTGGCGGGCGAGACGGGATATGAAACCATTCAGGATAGCTTAGAGCAAGTTCTGCACACCCATATGGGTTATCTGAAGATGGAATGAGCCGGACCGGCTGAAGCGAAATCGAAGCGATAGACTTTGGTCGACGGTGAAGCGAGGACTGTCAACCACAAAGCGGAGGTATAAGGTGAGATCTTTCCTCAAATTAGTGGGAATCCTTGTGGCCCTGATTTTGGTAATCGGGTGTAGTGGCAAAGGCAAGATCGTGAGAGACCGCCCCACCATTATGCTTACCCAGGCACAATTCGTCCAGAAGACCGATAAGGAGGGGAGAACCGGTCCGGTTCCCGGAGCCGCCAAGTTGATTCTGATGTATGCCACCGATGGGGAGTGGAAGTCGGAGGTCCTCGAAGACCCCGAGAGCAACGTCTTCCACAAGGCCCTCTATTTCAAGCCGGAGGTGGGTCCCCCGGGGATTGTGACCATCGGCGCCAACGCCGCCGCCCTGAAAATCTGGAGGTTGCAAAAGGGAGAGTGGCAGGCCACTACCCTGTGGAAGACCACTTTCGGCGGCAAGGAGAATCGTCTCCGCGACATCGAAATCGCGGATGTGACCGGTGATGGCTCCACAGATCTTGTAATTGCAACCCACGACCAGGGGGTGGTCGCGGTAGTCGAGCAGAAGGAGGGGAGGTTTGAAGCCCGGGAGCTGTGTCGAGAGACGGAGACCTTCGTTCACGAAATCGAGGTCGGGGATGTGGACGGCGACGGCGTCGTGGAGATATTCGCCACCCCGAGCGCTCCCAACAAGCTTGACGGCTCCATCCAGCCGGGGAAAATCCTGATGTTCAAATACAACGGCAAGAAATTCAGACAGCAGACCGTGGAGGAATTCCCCACCCGTCACGTCAAGGAGGTGCTCTGTTACGACTTTGAAAAGAGCGGGCGACCGGTTCTCTTCGCGGCCTTAGAGGGGGAGGAGTTGGGAGGCAAGAAAGCCGGCTCCGGCAAGACTAAGATAAAGATGTATCGCTTCACGGGGGGGGAGATCACTAGCGAGGACATCGTCGAGCTCCCTGGAGGGCTGTGCCGCTTTCTCACCGGTGGGGATCTGGATGGTGATGGCAAACCAGAGATCTTAGCCTCCACTTACAAGAACGGAATCTGGATGTTGAAGTATCAGGACGGAAAGTGGGGAAAGAAGCTCATTGATGCGGAGTCCTCCGGATTTGAGCACGCCACTCTGATTGCGGATCTGGATGGTGATGGGCTGGAGGAAATCTACGTTGCCGCCGACGGCCAGAAAGCCGTGAGAAAGTATCACTTCGATGGCAGCGGGTTTCAGAGAGAGGAAATCTTGAAATTAGAGGGGAACTACATCACCTTCAATATTATGCCGGGACCACCTGTGAAAGCTGAGGGGGTTTCATAAAGCCCACGTTTGTTCGTCACGGACGGGGCGTGTGACCCATATAGGTTTCGATGAGGGTATCTCATACGAGCCCCTGGCCGGGCAGGCGTGAGGCCGATACCAACAGGCGAGGGAGCGCAGGCATCCACGTTTCTATCCTGAACGGGACTCTCAATATCAGGAGTAAATGAACGATAAAGCTAAGTGCTGGGGTAGAAAACTTACTAACGCTGGGGTAGAAAACTTACTAATGCTGGGGTAGAAAACTTACTAATGCAGGGGCAGAAAACTCACTAACGCTGGGGTAGAAAACTCTCTAACGCTGGGGCAGGGGTTGTACCCCTGCCCCTA
>JBHIBM010000221.1:0-3991 GCA_046759085.1 Candidatus Zixiibacteriota bacterium | reverse complement strand
AACGACCTCATAACCATCCTTCCTGAGAAGATAGGCGGCAACGGAGCTATCCACCCCCCGGACATCGCCACCGCAACCCGGGGTCTTGTTTTCACTGACATCTTGTAATCAGGCTCTTGTTAACTGCGATGCGGAGACGCCCCGGAGTGGGGAAATGAGAGCCAGAGGAGTTGGAAGCTTGCCGCAGTCTACTGACATCACCTGTTGAGGGACTCCACCGGGGACATGGCCCGCAATCTCTCTATAATCGGCGGCAGGATTTTCAGGACGTAATCGACATCCTGGGAGCTGTTAAAGCGACCGAAGGAGAAGCGGACCGCGGACCTCGCTAACTCTGGAGCTACCCCCATGGCCTTGAGCACATGTGAGGGCTCCGCAGAACCGGAGGTACACGCCGAGCCGGAGGCGACCGCCACTCCCTCCAAGTCTAGGCTCAAGATCACGGCTTCAGCCTCCACCCCTCTGAAGGAGATGTTCAGTGTTCCAGGAAGTCGATTCTCGAAATCGCCGTTTAGAAGAATGTCCGGAATCTTCTCTTTCAACCGCTCGTAAAAGGAGATGCTCAAATCCATCAGGTATCGATACTCGGCATCAATCTCTTTGGAGCAAATCTCAATGGCCGCTCCCAAGCCCACGATGCCGGCGACGTTTTCAGTTCCAGCGCGGTAGTTTCTCTCGTGATGGCCTCCGTGAAAAAGAGGCGTGATGCGAGTGCCGCTCCGGACATAAATGGCTCCCGCCCCCTTGGGGCCGTATAGCTTGTGCGCCGAGAGGGAAAGAAGGTCAATTCCTATCTCCTCGACATCGATTTTCAGCTTTCCGGTGGACTGGACGGTGTCGGAGTGGAAATAGACCCCCGCATCTCTGGCGGTCTTTGAAAGCTCCGCGATCGGCTGGATGGTTCCGACCTCATTGTTGCCGTGCATGATGGAGACTAAGACGGTGTCCTCTCTGATGGCTTTCCTTAAGTCCTCGGGAGAGACTACTCCAGATCTATCCACTGGCAGGTAGGTAACCTCGAACCCTTGAGTCTCCAGGAAGTGACAGCTCTCTAACACCGCGTGATGTTCAATGGAGGAAGTTATCAGGTGTCTGCCCTTATCGCGGTTAGCAAAGGCCACGCCCTTCAAAGCTAAGTTATCAGATTCCGTCCCCCCAGAGGTGAAGTAGATCTCCTCCGGGTGACAACCAAACAGCTTGGCGATCTTCTCCCGACTGGACTCGATGGCCGCTTTCGCCTCCCGTCCGAAAGAGTGGATACTGGAGGCGTTGCCGAAGTGAGTTCTCAGGTACGGCAACATCGCCTTCACCACCTGGGGACAGAGGGGAGTGGTGGCATTATTGTCCAGGTAAACCTTTCTCATACGTTCTCTTTTCTCCCGCCCACTGAAAGCCTTCTGCAATCCCGGCAGAGGTCTTCCAGGGTGATGCTGTCCAAGAGATTGTCGAGGTTCTCTTCGACCCTTCTCCACAACAGCCGGGCAACACACCTCTCCGGCCCGATGCAGGTTTTTCCAGGAAGACGATCTTTACTGCAACCGGCGACCGCAAAGGGACCGTCCAAAACCTCTATGATCTCTCGCACCGTGATTTCGTCTTTCGGCTTGTTCAGGAGGTAGCCCCCCTTGGAACCCCTCACCGACCTAATGACACCACCCCTGCGGAGCTTGTTGAGCAACTGCTCCAGGTAACTTACCGGGATTTTTTGCTCACGGGCGATACTGCTTACCCTAACCGGTCCGCGCTCAGCATTCAGCGCAATCTCAACACAAGCCCTCAGTCCGTAACGACCTCTGGTGGAGATATTCAAACTTTCCCCTTCTATCTTAGCTTCAATCAAACATCTATAATATACAATCCCTCAGCTATCTTGTCAAATCTCATAAATTAAACTCAAATTCAACCCCTCCGGTTTCAGAAATTACGTTTTTCTATTTCCTGGACAAACTGGCGGCAGCTAGAGGCGATCTGGTCGGCGGAGACAATTGCGGATATGACCGCCACCCCAGAAGCCCCCGCGGATAGGACCGCGCCCACATTTTCGAGATTGATTCCTCCTATTGCGAAAATCGGTATAGGAGATTGTGCCCTGACCTCCTTTATGAGGTTAATTCCCCGGGGGCAATCGATCTCCTTGGTATCGGTTTGATATATCGGCCCCAGCCCCAGGTAATCCACACCCGCTTCTATGGCCTTTGTAGCTTGTTCTACATTGGAAGCCGAGACCCCGATAATCTTATCTCCTCCAAGCATCTCCCGGGCCTTCCTGCAATCGAGATCCTTCTGTCCCACGTGGACACCGTCGGCATCGATTTCGGCAGCAATTTCGACCCGGTCGTTGATTACGAGAGGTATATCGTTCCTCCTGGTGACCTTCAGGAGTTCGGTGGCGGTCTGCCTGAATTCGTCATCGGGCAGCTCCTTTTCTCGATATTGAACCATGTCCACCCCCCCGGAAAGCGCCCTCTTCACCACCTCAACCTCCGACCTCCCCCGGGAGAGCCTTCTGTCAGTTATGAGATAGAGACGCACCTTCTTTAATAGGCCACTTCTTTCCCGCATTTTGCAAACCTCTCCGCCGCCGCGACAAAGGCCTTAAACAATCGTCTGGTGGATTCTCTACGGGGCATCGCCTCCGGATGCCACTGCACTCCTAAGGTGAAGCTATCGCCGCTCGACTCAATCCCCTCGATCACACCGTCCGGGGCTCTGGCAACCGCCTTCAGATCCTTCCCCAGTCGATTCACAACCTGATGATGACTGCTGTTCACCTTCAGGCTTGACTGCCCCAGTATTCTCCGCAAGTGAGAGCCTCTGTCGACCTCTACCCTGTGGTAGAGGTTATAATCCACATGCCCTCTCTGGTGGTGCCTCAACGTCCGAGAGGGATAAAGCGACAGGTCCTGATAGAGAGTGCCACCCAGGGCCACGTTCAAGACCTGCATTCCCCGACAGATGGCAAATGTCGGCAGCTTCCTTTTCATCGCCTCCCCAATCAATTCGATCTCCAGTCGGTCCCGGAAACTGGCTACTCTACCGACGTTTTCCACCTTCCTCTGGCGGTAGTATTTTGGATGAAGATCGATGCCACCGGATAGAAGCAGCCCCGCTAACTGAGACACGAGCTCTTTGGCCAGTCTGTGATCCTTCAAGCCGGGGATTAAGACCGGGGAGCCTCCGGAGGATTCGACCAGCTCAAAATACTGTCTCTTGACGAAATCGAAAGAGAAGGGGGTCGGGAATCTTCTCCTTTGCCCTTCGGGCTCTTCATTGATTGTGATTCCTATGAGTGGTCTCATAACTTCCCTTAGAACGCGTAAAGGATGCTCAGATGGAACCTGCCTCTGGAGCTATCGCCGGCGGTTATTATCCGCCTGGCGTAATCGAAGCGCAAGGGCCCCACCGGGGTGAAAAAGACAATTCCCACTCCCCCGGTGAGCCGGAGGTCTTCCAAGTTGATATGTTCGGCTTCATACCAGAGGTTCCCGACGTCGAGGAAGAGCTGGCCTCCCAAACGCCAGAAGAGGTTTTTCCGGAACTCAATGTTTCCCACCGCCAGCACCTTGCCTCCCACGGGATCCCCGTAGAGGGTAGAATCGTCCGTATTTGCATGGGTATATACGGGTCCCAAGGTCGCCTCCCGGTAACCGCGAACGGAGTAAGCTCCCCCCAGAAAGAGGCGGTCTTCGGAGGGAACCTCTTCGGTCCTTCCGAACTCTGTCACCAGACTCCCCCTGATGCGAGTCGCCAGCACCCCCCGGAGAAACCAGCGCTGGTAACGAGCCCAGGAGAAGTCGTATTTGACCAGGTCGATATCCCCCCCGAGAAAACCGCCAACATGCTCAATCGAAAGATTCGTCAGGGAGCCGCCACTGGGGGTGAAGATGTTACTGCGGCTGTCCTTGCTCAGATTCACAATCAACTTCCTTCTAACCTTAATCTCTTTTTCGGCTCTGAAGGTTGCTTGTTGATCCTCGGGGATGTCATGAAC
>JBHIBM010000220.1:0-3992 GCA_046759085.1 Candidatus Zixiibacteriota bacterium | reverse complement strand
CTACCTATTGAAAATTGCTGGCCAAGCCCAGGAACCCGATG
Source organism: Candidatus Zixiibacteriota bacterium (assembly GCA_046759085.1). Classification (GTDB taxonomy): domain Bacteria; phylum Zixibacteria; class MSB-5A5; order DG-27; family DG-27; genus DG-27. The sequence goes on along the minus strand of JBHIBM010000220.1, from coordinate 3,951 downwards.
TCTCAATCGAGATAGTCCCGGATGACCCTCCGGTGACGGTGCCCCAGGGCGGACGTTTTGGCTATACCGGCAGCCTGACGAACAATACCAGCGAGCTCCAGGTCACGGACGTCTGGGCTATGGCTGTCGGACCGCAAGAGGGAATCCATGGGCCGTTCAAGGAGTTCTATGATCTTGAGCTTGATCCTTATGAGGCCCACACGGTTCATTTCAATCAGCACATCCCAAATCTGGCGCCCCTGGGGTTCTACAACTACGTCGCTTACTGCGGAGATTATCCCTCCAGTGTGACTGATTCCTCCTTCTTCGAGATAGAGGTGATCGCTGGCGCGACCGGTGGACACAGTTGGGTTCTGACGGGATCGTTCGAGAAGAGCGCTGAGTCCGTGACTCTTCCCTCTGGCTTCGCCTTGCTCGAAAACTACCCGAATCCCTTCAACGCCAGCACCAGCATCAGCTTCGATCTGGCGGAGGCCGGGAATGTCAGTCTGAAGGTTTACGACATTACTGGTCGTTTGGTTGCGACTCTAGTAGATGGGTTCCAGGAGGCTGGACACATGTCCGTTACCTGGGATGCTTCAATGGTCTCTTCTGGTGTCTATTTCTACAAGCTGACTGCAGGGGACTTCACTGAGGTGAAAAGGATGACCTTGCTGAGATAAGCTCTCAGGATTCATCAGAGACGCAAAGAAGCCGCCGGAGTACTTTCCGGCGGCTTTTCTCCCTTTCAAGAATCGGCTCCCCAGTGCCGTCAGAATTTGTTCCTGACGGTTTCTGTCGGGAGGAAACTCCCGACAGCACTATTCCGGTTTGCTGGACAAGAATGCCTGACCTATTCCGGTCTCCGTTTTCCTATTTCCTATCCCCCGTCTCCTGTCACCTGTTCCCTGTTACACCTTTAGAATATCATCAGGGTTAAGATGTTAGTTGTTCTGTTACAAAACCTGAGGTTCCCTTGGCGCGGAAAGCGATTATGAACTCACCTGCTTTCTGATAAGCCAGATCAGCGATCTTCTCCAGATACCTTTTAGGTAGATCGTCAATCTCGCGCTTGAACTGTTTGTTGGCGAACTTGATGTCCTTGCCGGCCTCTTTCGCCCATTTCTTCATCTCTTCGACCAGATCCTGAGGTAACCCTTCGTGGGCAACATTTTGCCACTCGGTGCCGACGTTCCCCTTTCTGATGCCGTAGTCTGCAAATCGGCCCAATAGGTGAGGCGGCGTCCCGGTGATGCCGTGTTGAGCGATTCGAATACCATCGTCCCTAATAGCCTCGCAAATCTCCCCGGTTCGCTCTAGGTCGATGAATATCTTTTCGCCTTCCAAGTAATTCCCGTGTTTGGAGCCGTTGTTTATCGCCAGGAGATTCGGGACGATATCGCTTTCTTTCAGCCCGTTGATGAAAGAGGTGGCCTCCTCGACGGTAGTAATCTCTCCCTCAGCTCCCGCCGACTTTATCTCCCCGACCTCCACCTCCAGCCCCATGTCAAGGTCGACCACGTGTTTTGCCAATCGAGAGGTGATCGTGATGTTGTCCTCCAGCTCGTTGAAAGAGGCGTCGATTGCGAAGGAGGTGTAGCCGGCATCGATTTCGGCTTTCAGCAGCTCTTCGGTCTCGGCTATCTCCTCTTCTTTGTTAGTTTTCACGGTGAGATGATCTCCGTGGATGAAGAAGGGCTCGGCGTAATTGAGCCGTTCGGCGTAATCTATGACTGCCTCGAAGAAATCTTTGGGAGTCATACCGGTGTAGCCTCCCTGAAGGTTACATTCCGATTTGGCTAACTCGTACGCGACCACGGCCTCAAGCTCCTGAGCCGCTTTCATAATCCCGGGGATGACGTGCTTGATGCGAGTGTTGCACGCCATCACAATACAGGCTTGATCCTTGAGCGCATTGAAAATCGGTTTGGAAGAGAGAAGGCAGACCTTGCTTTTTGAGCCGACTTTCTCCCTTATATGATCCGGCCTTAGATCTAACAGTTTCCTCTGTAACATAATTTCCCTACTTTCGAAACTTGTTCTCCTGTCGAAAACCCCATGTCCGTCAAAAAAACCAGGGTAGCCCGCGGCATCTGCCACCGCGGGTCCTCTCTTGAATTAGATGTATCCTTTCAAATAAGCAAGAATCACCGCATAGACTAATGTCGGCAAGAGATTGGCAACTCTAATTTTCTTGATATCCAAAAGCTGGAGACCTATCCCAACGATCAGAAGGCCACCGGCTGCCGACATCTCGGTTATTATGTCCTCCCGCAGGATGAACTCAAGCTGATTTCCCAACAGAGTCAGACTTCCCTGAAAGATAAGCACCGTGAGGAAGGAGAAAAGAACCCCAATTCCCAAGCCCGATGAAAGGATTAGAGACGCGAAACCGTCCAGGACCGACTTGATATAGAGCAGGTCGGCTTTTCCGAATAGCCCATCCTCAAGGGATCCCACTACGGTCATGGGGCCGACGCAGAACAGAAGCGATGCCGAGACGAAGCCGAGAACGAAATTGCCAGACTCGGACTTGACCTTCTTCTTCAAATACTCGCCCACCTTTTCTAACGCCTCTTCGATTTTCAAGAGCTCCCCGGTGATTCCACCTAAGACCAGACTTCCAATCAGGATCAACACGCTCTCAGTCTTCAATGCCATCTGAATGCCAAGCAGGATGGTGACCAGACCCATGGCGTGAAGGACAATCCTCTTGATGTTCTCCGGCAGCCTATGTCCCACCCACAGGCCGATACCGGACCCGACAATGACAGTAGTGGTGTTGACAAGGGTTCCTTTCATTACCTTCTCACGGTGGAATTGCAGCTATCCTGATTGATCGGTGGCGGTGATGAATTCACCGCCCTTGCGGGTCCTTTCTGTTGGTTACGGACGCCCTCGTCCGTAACCTGCATTTAGGCATGTTTCCTCGGGTCTGTTATTTTTCCCTCTACCGCCGAAGCCGCTACCGTCGCCGGGCTGCAGAGATAGACTTCTGCACCTTTTCCAAGCTTGGCCAAGAAATTCCGATTCGAAGTCGAAAGCAAGACATCTCCCTTGCCCAGCACTCCATGATGACCGGCGGTGCAAAGGGAACAGCCGGGGTTGGCGACCATCGCGCCCACGTCCATGAAGATCTCGTAAAGCCCCTCCTTCAGCATCTGGCGAGCTACCTCCATCGTCGCCGGAACGACTATCAACCTGACATCGGGATGAATTTTCCCGGCCTCCTTTATGATATCTGCGGCTACTTTGAAATCCTCGAACCGCCCATTGGTGCAACTGCCGATGAAACCCTCGTTGAAGAAACGCCCCTCCACCTCCTCCACCGGGACGACGTTGTCCGGCGTGTGAGGGCAGGCAATCTGGGGAGCCAAACCCTTGACCTCAATCTCCATCTCTTCTTGATATGAAGCATCCTTATCCGATTCCACGATCGAGATTTCGCCACATCTCTCTTTCAAGAAGTCCAGCGTCTCCCCTGTCGGTTTGATGAATAGGATTTTCCCGTTAGCCTCCGTCAACATGCTGCCGAGAGTCAGTCGCCCCGCCAGGGAGAGGTCATCAATCGTCTCACCGTAATATTCAACCGATTTGTAGTTCAACTTGTCGGTGCCGATCTCCTTCAGGAGTTTCAGAGTCAAGTCCTTGGCGGAAGTTGGCTCTTTGTATTTACCTCTAACAGTGACTCTGATTGTCTCCGGCACCCGGAACCACAACTGCCCGGAATACCAGGCGGCAACAACATCAGTCGTTCCCACCCCGGAGGCAAAGGAACCGACCGATCCCAAGAGGTTCATATGGCTGTCGGTGCCGATCACCACCGAACCGGGCCTAATCATCCCCCTCTCTAAGAGGACATGTTGCCCAATGCCAGTATTGACGTCGAAGAGGTTTTTGATCCCCTGCTTTTTGGTGAACTCCCGACAGAGAGCTTGATTCTGGGCAACTTTCAGGTCTTTGGCGGGGGCC
>JBHIBM010000219.1:0-4033 GCA_046759085.1 Candidatus Zixiibacteriota bacterium | reverse complement strand
CCCCTGTCCCCCGTTCCCTATAGATTGAACACTACCATCTTGATATCGGTGAGCTCCTCCACCGCGAATTTCAAGCCTTCACGACCGAGGCCGCTCTCCTTCACGCCACCGTAGGGCATGTTGTCGGCACGATAGGTGGGATAATCGTTGATTATCACCCCACCGACTTTAAGGGCCTTAATGGCTTTGAAGGCCTTGTTTACGTCTCTGGTGAAGACCCCAGCCTGCAGGCCGTATGTGGAATCGTTGACCATCTGGAGGGCATCTTCAAAACTGTCGTATGTAGCAACGCAAACCACCGGACCGAAGACCTCCTTGTTGACAACCTTCATGTCAGGCTTTACCTCTGTCAAAACCGTGGGATGATAGATAACGCTCTCTCTCTTGCCCCCGGTAACGGCTTTGGCTCCCGCAGACACGGCCTCTTCAATCCAGGACTGAACCCTCTTGGCCTCTCCCTCGCTTATCATGGGACCGATGTCGGTGGTTTCTTCTTCAGGTGGCCCGATTTTCAAATTTCTGGTCTTATCAACAAATCTTTCCAGGAAACTCTCGAAGATCTTTTCCTGGAGGTAGATTCTCTGCACTGAGATGCAGACCTGTCCGGAGTAGGCAAAACTTCCGGTGACCAAGCGTGGTATTGCGAATTCCAGATCAGCGTCCGGTTCGACTATGGCGGCGGAGTTGGAGCCCAGTTCCAGAATAACTCTCTTGAGCCCTGACAGCTCCTTGATTCTTCTCCCCACCGGTGGGCTTCCAGTGAAGGTGACCGCGGCCAATCGCTCATCTTTCGAGAGCCACTCTCCGACGGTGCCTCCGGGACCGTAGATGACGTTTATGGCCTTTTCTGGTAACCCCGCCTCCAGGGCGACTTCGGCCAATCGTAGCGACGATAACGGAGTGAAGCTTGCGGGCTTGAGGACGACAGAACATCCTGCTGCAAACGAGGGTGCTAGCTTGTGAGCGACTAAATTCAGAGGATAGTTGAAGGGGGTGACGGCGCCGACAACTCCGCACGGCTCCCGGAGGTAGAAGCCCATCCGATTTTCAGAACCGGTGGCGGCATCCAGAGGTACCGTCTCCCCGTGGATTGACTTTGCCACCTCGGAGGCGAATTTGAAAGTCTCGATGGCGCGAGAGACCTCCACAGAAGCATATTTATACGGCTTGCCTGCCTCCTGACATAATACTCTGGTAAACTCTTCCTTTCGTTCCTGGAGGGTTTCGGAGATTTTTTGCAGGATCAAAGCCCGCCGGTGAGCCGGTAGAGCCGAGAGTTCTTCGAGACCTCGCTGGGCGGTTTCTATCGCACTTTCGTAGATCCATTCATCGGCTACCGGGAATTCGCCGATCACCTCACCGGAGTATTTATCGGTGACGCTGAATCTCTTCTCGGCATCGACGTATTCGCCGCCGATGAGCATCTTATATTCTTGAGCCATGGTGACCTCTTAAGTCAAGGGAACAGGTAAAAGTAAACAGGTAACAGGGCCGGTCTACGAACTGTGAATCGTCGACCGCGAACCATCTGTTGGAGTGGGCTTGACCCTGCACCCCAACCACTGGAAGCCTGAAGGTTTCCGCTACATATCTGGTTACGGGTTGGGCTGTCAAAACCTCCCACAGTTTGGCTTGGGCTGAAAGCAGTATCTTATCACCACCTCTCTTTGACCCTGCCTGCCGCGAATACTCTCCACCTTGAGCTTTCCGAAACAGTTACCTCGAGTTTTGACAATATAAACGTGTCCGGAATGAATCACCAGCTTTTCCCTGCCGGAGAAGTTCTCAGTCCTGAATGAATTCAACTTGTCGAAATCGGTTTTCGCGCCCAAATCCATAAACAGGCTTTTCCTTAACAGACCACCTAAGCGCTTCGGGGAGCCGAAACCATTCTCTCCTGACTTGGAATAAAAATAGATGTCATTGCCCTCGGATCGAGCCGCAATGCTAACCCCTTTGCCGAAATCAAAACCCGATTCGTTCGCCTGAAAATTCTGCTTCAGAACGAAGGTTCCCTCTTTTCGAGGGACGAAGGATACGACTCCAGTTGGCTCCGACTCGGTGCCGTCCAATCTCACCGAGCGAACGAAAACGAAATACTCCACCCCGTTCTCGAGAGGGATGGCCTCAAATGTCTCCACAGAAATATCACCGTCGGTGTCGCCGGGGTAGGGAGCCGTATTGAAAGGTTGAACCTCAGTCAGATCAGGATTCGCTTTCATCGAGATGTATATGTTGTATCCGAGCATCGGCTGTCCTGCTCTCTTCTCCGAGTTCCAGACAATCACTGCCATTCCATCGCCGTTTCTGACTTTTAAGTCATGAACTCGAGGTGCTTTGGGGATCTCTAAAGCCTCCTCAGGTGGAATCCTTTTGGCACAGGAGACGAAGATCAAAGAAGAGAGCATTAGTAGCCCCGCCAGAAGGTGAATTTTTCCAGTAGGTCTAAGGTTCAAGACAACCTCCAAGTGCGGAAGAGATTTTGAGTAAATATAATAAGAGGGAGGGATTTTTAAAAGGGTGTATCTCTGGATCCACCAAAGAAACAGGGCGGGAGTGTAACTCCCGCCCTAGCTCAGAGGCGTTAGGTTCGCTTGATTCTATTCCACGGTTACGCTCTTGGCCAAATTCCTCGGTTGATCCACAGGACAACCGCGCAGGACCGCCAGGTGATACGCCAGAAGCTGAAGGGGGATTACCGACAGAAGAGGGGTGAGCATCTCGTGGGTCTTCGGGATGTAGAAAACTTCATCAACCATCTCCTTAATTCTCTTGTCCCCCTCAGTAGCTACCGCAATCACCACACCTTTGCGGGCTTTGACCTCTTCGACATTGGAGATGATCTTCTCGTAGATGGCGTCCTTGATGGCCAGAACTATCACCGGCATCCTTTCGTCTATCAGGGCGATGGGGCCGTGTTTCATCTCGGCGGCGGGGTAACCCTCGGCGTGAACGTAGGAGATCTCTTTGAGCTTCAAGGCTCCCTCCAGCGCCACCGGGAAATTGATCCCGCGTCCGAGATAGAGGGCGTTGCCCGTCTGGCAATACTTCCTAGCCAGCTCCTTTATTTCCGGCTCTTTCTTGAGGAGTCCAGCCACCTGATCAGGGACCTGGTGTAAGGCATCAAGGATCTCTCGCCCGGTCTCAATGGACATATCTCTCTGACGCGCTAAGAGAAGAGTGATGAGCGCCAGGGTTGTGATCTGGGAGGTAAACGCCTTTGTGGAGGCCACCCCGATCTCCGCACCGGCGTGAATGTAAACGCCCCCATCGGTCTCCCTGGCGATGGTCGAACCTACAACATTGCAGATGCCGAGGACCGTTGCCCCTTTTCTCTTCGCCTCCCGGAGAGCCGCCAGGCTGTCGGCGGTTTCTCCCGATTGACTGATAACCAAAACCACTGTCCCCGGATATATAATCGGGGAGCGATATCGGAACTCGGAGGCATATTCGACTTCCGCGGGGATGCGCGCAAATTCCTCTATCATGTACTCGCCGATCAGTCCCGCATGCCAGGAGGTCCCACAGGCGACTAACACCACCCGGTTGATCTTCCGAAGCTCGTCCATCTGCAGATTCAGACCGTTGAGTCGGGAGGTGCCCTCCTCGTAATTCAGGCGACCCCTCATCGCATTTCTGATAGTGGTGGGCTGTTCAAAAATCTCCTTCTGCATGAAATGCACAAAACCGCCCTTTTCGACCTCGTCTAAGGTCCAGGAGATTTCCTGGAGCTTGGGCGTGACCTCGATGTTGTCGATGGTGGAGATGCTGAAACTCTCCCTAGTCACAACTGCGAGTTCCCGATCTTCGAGGTATACTACCTTCTTGGTATGTCTCAGGATTGCGGAGACATCGGAAGCGACGAAGTTTTCTCCCTGCCCGCAGCCGATAACCAGAGGGCTCCCATGACGGGCGGCGACGATCTCCTTGGGGTTTCTCAGGGACAGAACCGCAATTCCGTACGTGCCCTCCACCTGACTCATGGCGGTCCTGACGGCCTCCACCAGGTTACCCTGGTAATATTCCTCGATCA
>JBHIBM010000218.1:0-4036 GCA_046759085.1 Candidatus Zixiibacteriota bacterium | reverse complement strand
AGGTTAGAGGTGAAGAGTTCGTGCCCCCGGGGGGGGGGGATGATTGTCGCCGCCAATCATCTCTCCTTTTTCGACCCTCCCCTTTTGTGGATGCACCTCCCCAGGAAAGCTCATTTTCTCGCCAAGGTGGAGCTTTTCGGGAACCGGCTGTCGGCGGCTCTATTCAGGACGCTCAATGCCATCCCGGTCGACCGGGAAGGGTATGACCGCCGAGCGATAAGGAGATGTCTGGAAGTCCTCAGCTCCGGCGGTTGTCTTGTCATCTTTCCGGAGGGCTCCCGCGGCCCCGAGGGGATGATTCGGGAGGCGTACCTGGGCGTGGGGCTGCTTGCCCAGAAGGCCAGGGTTCCTGTAGTCCCAGTTTATTTGGAAAACACTAAGACTTACGTGAGGTCGATTTTCACGCGCCACAAGATGAAGGTGAGATTCGGGGAGCCGATCGATTCCGGTTGGCTTTCCGAGATTCCTGGCAATAGGGAGGGTTACCGGATGATTGCCGGCGAGACCATGAGCAGGATTCGGATGCTCTCCGAAAGCGTTGGTGCAACTTCGCCGTGAGAGGAAAAGAGGTTTGGAGGTAATACTAGCGGATAAGGCGGGCTTCTGCTTCGGGGTGAAGAGGGCCATAAACATGGCCTCGGAAGCTGCTCTTTCCCGAAAGGGGAAGGTCTGTACCTATGGCCCCTTAATCCACAATCCCCAGGCGGTGGAGAGCCTGAGAAGGGAGGGCTTGGAGATCATAAACGATGTGGGCGTACTCGACAGCGGGGTTTTGGTTATCAGGTCGCACGGAATTCACCCCGGGCTTCTCAGGGGGATCAACCCCTCCAAGATCGAGATCATCGACGCCACCTGTCCCTTCGTCAAAAAAACCCAGGAGAAAGCCAAGCTTCTCTATGAGGAGGGGTACAGAGTGGTGGTGCTGGGGCAGGCGGAGCATCCGGAGGTTCGGGCCATCGTCGGCTACGCTGGGGACGAGGCCGTAGTTATCAACCCCAACCAGAGTCTGCCGGAATTGGATCTGGGAGCCAAGGTGGGAGTTGTCGCCCAAACCACCCTCACCATCGAAAGTTTCACACAGGTGGTGGGTCATCTGTTGGCTACCACCAAGGAGCTGAGGATCTTCAACACCATCTGTAACGCCACTGCCGAGACCCAGAAGGCGGCATTGGAGCTTGCCAGGAGGGTCGATCTGATGATCGTGGTTGGGGGCAGGAATTCTGCCAACACCACCAGACTGGCGAAGTTGTGTGCCGTCTGCGGTCACCCCTCGCACCACATCGAGACCGCCTCCGAGCTGGAGCTGGAGTGGTTCCGGGGGGCGAAGAGGGTGGGGGTCACCGCCGGCAGTTCCACTCCCGGCTGGGTGATCGAGGAGGTGTTGGACAGACTCAGATCCATTGGCGAATCCCGCAGACTTAAGGAAGAGACCGTAACCAGAGAGAGAAACTAGAATCGGGTTAAACATATTGGAGGTAGACTTAATGCCAGAATTTGAAGACTTAATTGGCCCCCGTGGTGAGGCCGAGGCCGCCGAGAAGAGAGCGAAAGGAGGTGTTAGCCGATCTCAAACTGCTAAAGAAACGGAGGAGGGCCAGGTCCTACAAACCGAAGGTGGCGCCGGAGTCTCCTCTTCGCCTTCCTCGGAGGAGGAGGTCGAGGCCAAGAGCCCGGAGATGCCCTTCCCCGAAATCAAGATAGAAAGCGTCGAGGATACATACAGCCCCAACGAGTTTGAGCAGATGCTGACGGTTTACGACAGCACCCTCAAAGATATCAAGGAGGGGGAGGTGGTCAAGGGAAAGATCATCGCGGTCACCAAAGATGATGTCATCGTGGATGTCGGTTTCAAGTCCGAGGGGATCATTCCGATCAGCGAGTTCCCGGAGGATGGAAACATCGTCGTCGGGGACGAGGTCGAAGTCTACTTAGAGGCGATCGAGGACCAGGACGGGCAGCTGGTGCTCTCCAAGCAGAAAGCCGACTTCATGCGGGTCTGGGAAGAGATCCGGGAGGCTCACGAGAAGGGGGAGTTGGTCACCGGCAAGCTGGTGCGCCGCATCAAGGGGGGGATGGTGGTGGACATTCAAGGAGTCGATGCCTTTCTCCCCGGTTCTCAGATATCCTTAAGGCAGGTCCCCAACTTCGACCAGATTTTGGGACAGACCATGGAGCTGAAAATCATCAAGGTCAACAGATCCCGACGCAACATCGTGGTCTCACGGCGGGTGGTTCTGGAGGAGGAGCGGTCGAAGATCCGCCAGCAGCTTCTGGCAGAGATAGAGCCTGGCCAGGAGCGGAAGGGAGTGGTCAAGAACGTAACCGACTTCGGAGTCTTCATCGATCTGGGAGGGGTGGACGGTCTTCTGCACATCACCGACATGTCCTGGGGGAGGGTCAATCATCCCTCCGAGGTGGTCTCAATAGGGGAGGAGATGACGATAAAGATCTTAGACTTCGACAAGGAAACCAGTCGAATCTCCCTGGGTCTGAAACAGCTCACCCCCTATCCCTGGGACGACGTCGAAGAGAAATATCCGGTCGGCAAGAAAATCAAGGGCAAGATCGTCTCCCTCACCGACTATGGCGCCTTTGTGGAATTGGAGAAAGGGGTTGAGGGACTAATCCATATCTCTGAGATGTCCTGGACTCAGCACATAAAACACCCCTCCAAGATCTTAAACGTTGGCGAGACGGTGGAAACTGTGGTCCTCTCCGTCGACAAGCAGAACGAGAAGATCTCCCTGGGTCTCAAACAGATGGAGCCGGACCCGTGGTTGACCCTGGAGGTGAAATATCCGGTCGGCACCCGAGTGATGGGGAAGGTGAGAAACTTAACTGCCTTCGGCGCTTTCGTGGAGATCGAGGAGGGGATAGATGGTCTGGTTCACATCTCAGACCTCTCCTGGACTCGCCGCATCAGCCATCCCTCGGAGGTCTTGAAGAAGGGGGGTACCATCGAGGTGATGATCCTGGGCATAGACCGAGAAAATCGCCGCATTTCCCTGGGCCACAAACAGTTGCAGGAGGACCCCTGGCCCCAATTCTCCAAGGATTATGCCGTTGGTTCCGAAACCCGTGGGAAAGTCACAGCCCTTCTGGACAAGGGTGTAACTGTGGAGCTGACCGGAGGACTGGAGGGATTCGTCCCCCTGAATCAGCTGGGAAAGCCCGATATCACCAAACCGGTGGAGGCTTTCGTCGAGGGGGAAGAGCTCCCTTTGAGGGTTATAGAGTTCGATAGGAATAGCAGAAGAATCATCCTGTCGGTGAGCGCCTATTACCGCACCAAGGAGAAGGAGGAGCTGGAGGCCTTCGTGGCCAAGCATCCAACTCGCACCATCAAGGTCAAAGATGTGGTGGAAGAGATTCCTGAGTTCACCCCTGGGCCTCAGGAAACTGCTCCACCGTCAGCGCAGGAGGCCCCCCAGAGCGAAGTCGCTGAAGCTCCGGAAGAACCACCCTCACCCGATGAATCCCCGAAGGAAGAGGGGGAGTCTCCGCCCGAAGAGGGAGCGAAATAGGGGAGAATTACTCCCTTTGGAGAATTAACGGCCCGCCTCCCATACGGGTCGCCTCCGGCGACCGGCGGGCTTTTCTCTTGAATCCAGATTGACTTTGACGCTGATGGTAGTTAAAAATGAACTGATGAAGACAGTGGCCATAAAAACCATCGGCTGCAAGCTGAATCAATACGAAACCCAGCTGATGGGCGAGCAGTTCCTGAGACGTGGCTATCGGTGGGTCGGCTTCGGGGAGAAAGCTGACGTTTATGTGATAAACACCTGCACGGTTACCGCCAGAGCCGATTACAGCTCCAGACAGGCGGTCTCCCGAGCCCGAAGACTCACCGAGGAGAGCCGAACCGGCGCCAACGGCTTTCCCCTGATCGTCGTCACCGGCTGTTACGCGGAGGTCGCTCCTCATAGACTGTCATCGCTTCCCGGAGTTGACCTGGTGGTGGGAAACGACCACAAGGACCGCTTGGCACAGATAGTGGAAGAGTCCTCGCGGATGGGGTGGGAACCAACCAGGT
>JBHIBM010000217.1:0-4040 GCA_046759085.1 Candidatus Zixiibacteriota bacterium | reverse complement strand
AATTAGTCTGATATGGGGACTAGACGCCAGGCTCGTCGGGCGGTGTTGGAAGCCTTATACGCCTATGAGACCATCCGGGAGCCGGGAGTGGAGTCAGAGTCTGACGCCTCTGTCGAGGACCAGATTTCTCGCTATAAGTTAGAGGGTAGATACGCTGACTTTGCCCGCCAACTCTTCTCCCAAGTTACTCAAAACCTCGAGACGGTTAATAAGCTCATGATGGAGAAACTGCAACACTGGGACATCTCCCGGGTGACTCTCATCGACAGATGCATTCTGCAGATGGGAATCTCAGAGATTCTCTTTTTTCCGGACATCCCCAGGACGGTCAGCATTGACGAGGCCATTGAGCTAACGAAGATTTACAGCACTGCCGACTCCGGCAAATTCGTGAACGGCGTCTTGGACACAATCACGGAAGGCGAGATGCCCGCCGAATAGCCTTCCCGGCTCTGATTTCTCCCTCCTGATTTAGCTTGACAAAGCCGAAAACTGCGTTTACTTGAGAAGTAGGAAGGTGTAGAAAACGACTTAGGGCACCAGCGAACCCTTGCTTCAGGGGCGTGAAATGGATGGACGTATGAGAATAGCCTCAGTGATTTTTCTTCTGCTTGCAGGACAGGCTTTTGCTGGCTGGTCGGACCCGGTCGTGATATCAGAGACAGACGTGGGTTCGATGAACATGCCAAGGGTGGCTGAGATCGATGGCGAACTGCACGTTGTCTATTATAATTACACTACGAGTCCTACAAAATCACGCTACGTACGGAGTCTTGACTTCGGAGAGGACTGGGACCCACCTATCGTCTTGGAGGATAGCCTTGTCTCCGCCGCATTACCCAACATAGCCATCTCCGGTCAATATCTTCACACAGCTTGGAAATCGGGTCTTGTTGAGGGACGACCGGTAATCTATTACAAGAGAAGCATGGACAGAGGCAATACCTGGGAAGAGGGCCAGATAATCCATTACAACCGGTTTCATACATCTGTTTCGTACGCAGCTCTCGCCGTGAATGGAGATACTGTCTTTTGTGCATATAAGGTCATGTACGATATCTGGTTGACACGGAGCTTTGACAACGGAGAGACTTGGGAAGAAGGCAGGATGATTGTAGAGCACCCTGGTGCTCTTGCTTTTCCGATGACGCTCCTTTTCTCTGAAGGGAGGCTGCATCTGGTACATCAAGGCGGAGGAGGTCTGGCTATTGAAATCTTCCACAGATACAGCGATGATGGGGGTGACACGTGGTCAGATCCTGTCATGCTATCAACATACGACGAGTGGGATGGGCAGTGGCCTTCTGCATACGCTGACACTTGCGGGAATATTGCGGCTGCATGGTTTGACTATAAGTATGGGGGAGGACCTTTCGGCGGCACCGGAGATATTCTCTTGAGATACAGCACCGATAATGGACAGACTTGGGAAGAGGAGGTGCGCTTAACGGAATCTCAATGCGGTCAAAGCTCCGGAATATTCATCGAAGGGTGCAGTATATATGCGGTTTATGATGATATTAGAGAGGGCAACCCAGAGATATACATGCGCACCAGCCATGACTTAGGTGGGCATTGGTCTGATGAAGAGCGACTAACGTATTCAGAGGGAGTTTCTTTTTCCCCCCGGATTATAGTCAATTACAGGGACGGTGCTAAACATAAACATCTCATATGGAGGGAAAAATATCCCCAAAGCATAGCGATCGCAATATACTACATGCGAGAAATCTCCTCTACCGGGATCGCGGCTTCGCAAGGCCCCGAGTCGCCTCTCCCCGTTTGCTCAATTGGAATCTATCCTAATCCATTCAATGACATTACTACTATTTCCTGTTACCTTCCCAGAATTGGTGGTCGAGATCTAGAGTTACAAATCTATGACATCGGAGGAAAGCTGGTCAGAAGGCTTTCTCGCATCGGACAGCATCTCGGATATAAGAGCCTCGTTTGGGATGGTCGCTCAGGCGGTAGCCAACAGGTCGGTTCCGGAATTTATTTGTGTGTTTTGTCCTGCCAAGGGAAGATTTTCAAGTCGGCAAAGATCGCCTTCATCAAGTGAGGAGGCCCCAAGGAGTCGATTACTGATTTCAAGCCATTTGATACTTCCTTTGAGGTTACGCTCGAGATTTGCTTGACCAAGCAGGGCGCTCCAGAAAGGAGCGCCCTAACTTGTTGTCACTCAACACCTCCCGGGGGAGTAAACCCCAGCCTTCCGATCATCGGTTTGAGAGTATACTAAAAGGGCATTGATTTCCGCCGATAATGAGATAAGTCTGCAAGAAAAGGGGGCGTTCGTCAGATCGACGACCTCGGTAACATAAGAGTTCTGCGAAGCTGACCATTTAGCGCAAGCGGGGGCAAATCGCTTTCCAGTCGGTCATTCGTTTTCAGGAACAGGGGGGCAGGAAATGACCAAAGAGGGAAGGAACGCATTTGAGCAACTTTCAACCGGATTCGAGGATAACGAAGAGTGGCAGGTGGAGATCTACGCTGATCTAAAGCAGATCATGGATTCGATATCTGCGACCATCCGGGGAACAAAGGGGGAGAGACTACTCCAGGCGGAACTGGACAGTAAGCTCGACGAGTACAAAGAAAAAAGCTTCGGGTGGATGGTGAAGCAGGCCCAGAAAGCGCAATTGAATGAGGTCCTTTGCAGAGAGCCTGATCAAGAGAGGCAGGAGATGATCCTGAGCTCAACCTATCTGGTTTCCAAAGACGCCAGAGAGGATTTCACCACGGTTGTAAAGTTTCTGGGGAAGGAATACGAAAACAAGGGATTAGTCTTTGAGTGCATCGGACCCAGAGTGCCCGACGATTCTGTGTGGTAGGAGTGAACTCTGAATGAAGACGGCTAAATCTTCCTGGCAATTGAACGCAAACCGGCAGCAGGAACGATCAGACTAAGAATATTGGCAGTGTTTTTCTTTCTTTGAATCTCTGGAATGGCCTTAAGGTTTCTATGGCGCCCTTATCGTCAGTTTAGCAGTGGTGGTCTGCATGACACCCTATGGCCAGTCCCGTTTCTCTGTCGGTGGACACCAGCAAAAACGGCCAACGAGCCTCTGTAACTCGTTGGCCACTGGCGGGTTGAGTGTGTAATCAATACGCCCAGGAGGAGTCGAACCCCCAACCTTCTGATCCGTAGTCAGACGCTCTATCCAATTGAGCTATGGGCGCATATCAACAACCTAAAAGATATCGACTCGTTCGCACCCGTGCAAGAGAAATCTTGGCTTTTTTCGCCGTAGTTCTGAAGAGCAACCCTGCATTCCCCATCGTCAAATCTCAGTGGATCCATGCGTATTTCCCCTTTTTCCTTCTTCGGCCTCCTGCCGGAGAGACCCGTAAGTTCTTAGTCCGTCAATACATACAGTCTTACACAGGGGGACTTCAGACGGTTGACCCAACAATTGGAAAAAAGACTTGACTATCAGAGAAAACTTGTTATTATATGAGATTAAATTGAGATGAAGAAACTTTTAGATACTTGAAAGGTGGATTGATATGTAATGACTCAGGTGCGAGTGAGGGAAGACGAATCCTTCGAAAGAGCCTTAAGACGTTTCACCAAATCGTGTGAGAAATCGGGTCTGATAGCCGATATCAGAAAGCATCAGAGGTTTGAGAAACCTTCTGAAAGAAAAAAGAGAAAGCTCAGTGCCGCCCGAAGAAAACTCCGCCGTCTTATGAGCACCAGGTCTCTATGACCTTAAAAGACAGAATCTCTGAGGAACTCAAGGGAGCCATCAAATCTGGCGACAAGCCGAGGCTGTGTGTTATCAGGCTTCTGAAATCTGAGATTATAAACAAGGAGATCCAAAAGGGGGGAGAGCTTGAGGAGGACGAGATTTTCGTCCTGCTTTCGAGCATGATCAAGAAGAGGAAAGAGGCCATAGAACAGTTTAAGTCCGCCGATCGTCAAGACTTGGTCGATAGGGACACAAAAGAGCTCGAGATCCTTCATGGTTATCAACCGGCTCAGCTGAGCGAGGTGGAACTGCAGCAGTTGATTGACGAAGCCGTAAAGGAGATCG
>JBHIBM010000216.1:0-4120 GCA_046759085.1 Candidatus Zixiibacteriota bacterium | reverse complement strand
TGCCCAGCCTTCGGCTGGGAGGCGGAAAGTTGGGTGTCGTTGGGCACGAAGCTCCCAGACGGCAGCGCTTTCTCCACGATCGCGTGGCGGCCGCTCTTGATGGAAATGACATCGGAGTCGTCCACCTGCGGGCGGGAGTAACGGTTCTCTTTTGCCGCTTGAGCCAGAGAGCTCAGACAATCCAGAGTGGCAATCACGGAGGCGGTGGTCTGAAGCTCCGAAATTCTGTCAGCAACCTTCAGGCAGATGTCTTTGAAGATTTGATGTTCCCGCTCGAAGATCACCTCTTCGGCCTTGAGGATTTTTTCTTCCTTCTCCTTTAGCTCCGGAGTGATAAATCTCTCGCCGTTGGCAATCGTCTGCTTGCGGATATAATGTGGCAGCACTTTCTTCAAGTTTGGCTTGGTGACCTCGATGTAGTAGCCAAAGACCTTGTTGTATCCGACCTTGAGGAAGCTTATGCCGGTCTTTTTTCTCTCAATCTCCTGCAGAGAGGCGATGTACTGGCGGGCATCCTTGATTTCGCTTTTCAGATTGTCGAGCTCTGAATCGAAAGCTTCCTTGATCAGTCCACCTTCAGTCAGCGACAGCGGAGGTTCATCGACGATGCTTTTTTCAATCAACTCGATGAGCGGTTTCAAATCTGGAATCGCATCCAAGCTTGAGCGGATGATTTTCGAGGAAGGTTGGGAAATCGATTCCTTCAAAGCTTCAACAGACCTCAAAGCCGACTTCAAGCTAATCAGATCTCGTGCATTGGCTCTCTCAACGGAGATGCGACTGGCCAGACGCTCCAGGTCGGGAAATCCCTTGAGAGCCTTATGGACCCTATTCCGTTCACTCTCCTCCTTTAAGAACTCCTCGACTCCGTCCTGCCTGCAGCTGATTTCCTTCACCTCTAAGAGAGGACGAGAGAGCCATCTTTTGAGGAGGCGTTTGCCCATCGGGGTCAGAGTCCGATCTATGACTGAAAGCAGGGAGAGGCCTCTGGTGGCAAATCCACCGCCGGCAAAAAGCTCCAGATTTGCGATCGTCTCCGCATCGAGAAACATCTCTGACTTGGGGCGGGTCCGGGAGAGCTTGACGATATGAGGCAAAGTCCTCTTCTTTATCTCCTCCAGATACGAAAGTGCGGCTCCACCGGCTCTGGTAGCCAAATTCAAATCCTGACAGCCAAAGCCCTCGAGGCCGGCAACCCCGAAATGCTCTTTGAGGATCCGATCTGCAAACTCTGGGGTGAACCTCCAGCTCTCCAGGGGTGTTAACGAGGATGAAAAGCTCTCTAGCTCCGGGACTTTCAGAGAATCGACCCCCACGAAGTCTGGATACAGAATCTCTCTTGGCGAGATCAATCTTATCCTTTCAGGTGTGTTTTCTCTGTCGGTCTCCTCCAGCCAGAACTCTCCGGTGGTATAATCCACGTAAGCAAGCCCGATTTTGTCGTCTGATTCAAGGAGGCTCAAGAGGAAGTTGTTGTCGGGGGAGTCTGTCTCCTCTGTGATATTTGTCCCCGGGGTGACGACTTCGATCACTTCCCTTTTGACCAATCCCTTTGCGAGCTTGGGGTCTTCCACCTGCTCGCAGATCACCACCTTCTTGCCGGCCTTGATCAGCTTGTCCAGATATCTTTCTACCGCGTGATAGGGGATACCAGCAAGCGGAATCTTGCCGGATTTGCCGTGAGCTCTGGAGGTGAGCGCAATCCCCAGGATGGGGGCAGCCTCTTCGGCGTCTTTGCCGAACATCTCGTAGAAATCGCCCATGCGAAAAAAGAGGATCTTGTCCGGATACTGGCTTTTGATGCGGTTGTATTGCTCCATCAAGGGAGTGGTCTGGCCTTTTTTCCTCATACCTCTGAAGGTGGGAATTGTGCTTGCTTGGATTAGGACGAGCTGAGAAAAACTACCTTATCACGATTATGAAGTTGTCCTCCTCTTCGGCCTCGAGCTTTTGTTTTACCTCTCGAGCCCGCTTCTGGGAGAGAAACTTCCCCACCAACACCTTGTAAAAGCGACGTCTGTTTATGGTCTCGGTTCGAAGCTCAACCTTGTAACCCCGGGCTTTCAACCGTTGCCCCATCCTGTAGGCATTGGCTTTGGAGGCGAACGCTCCCACCTGTACGGAATAGACGGTGCTGGTGAGACGGGCCCTCTCTTTTGGCGAAAGTTTTTCCTCTTCGGAGGCCAAAGGGATCACCCCCGCGGCGACCAGGTCGCGAAGAGTTCCGGCAAATACTCCCTGCGGGAATTCCTCTAGATATGCCTTAGTAAAACGCTCACCGCTTTCAGGGTCATCCAGTTCCCACTGACACTGGGCAAACTGTGCCAGAGCCAGAGAGTAAGCTGGCGATTTGCGATGATGATGCATGACCTCCCGATAAGATGATTGCGCCCGGACGTAGTCGCCCTGTTGGTAGTAAACATCTCCCAATCCCAGGTTGGCCCAGGCCTCCCACTGACGCTCAGCACCGCTTTTCAAGATTTCCTGGAAGTTCTCCGCAGCAAGAGCTGGCTTCTCCGAGGCCGAATTGGCGGTGCCCTGAATCCACAAAGCACCAGGGTGTCGCGTAGAGTCAACTTCGAGGCTTTGCCGGGCTTGGGAGGCGGCGGTGAGATACATCGACTTGGAGAGGTAGTATTGACCTAGTTTCAGGAGAGCCTCGCCTCGCTCCGGGAAATCCTCTCTCCTGCTCAGCGCTTTCTTCAACAGATCTGCAGACAGCTCGCCGTTGGGCTCCAGGCAACCGGCGTGATAGAGCCCCCGAGGGTCATCCGGCTTAGAACTGCGGAAGTCATCGAGTGAAGCTCGAGCCTCTTTGAGCTGCCCGGCTTTTAAGTGCGACACTATCTCTTCGGGAAGTCTCTGACATCTAGCGCCTTCAGGTATAAATACACACAGAGATAAGAGCAGAAAGGAGGAGATTATCTTCAGAAATTGAAGCTGTCCCAGCTGTCGCATTTCGGGCACTTCCACAACACCTCGTTGGTGACATACTCACATTTCTGACAGATGAAGCTGTCAGCTCTCTCGGGCACGGATTCTATCAGGCGGTCGATCTCAGCCAGCACTAAATCCACCTGGTCGGTCTGGCGATAAAGCCGAATTAAATGCTGACGGATGTGGACCAGATTGGGGTTGACTCTGAGTGCCTTGCGATAGGTCTCGATGGCGGAGTCGGTCTTGCCCATCTTCTCGAAAATCCTCGCCAGGGCATAGAGACCTTTGATGTTCTTAGAGTCAGCCTGAATGATTCTCTTATAGATCTCCACAATCTCGCCATATTTGCCCAGATCGAAAAAAGTTGACTCCAAGCGTTCAAAAGCCAGATAGGCCCTCTGGGGAACCTTGGCGACCAACTTTTTCCAGTAATCGATTGCCCCTTCAGGACGCTGATCGCACATGTAGGCATCTCCGAGGTAGAGGTAGGCGGAGGCGCATTTGTCGTCATATCCGAGAGCGTCTTTGTAAGCCAAGCGGGCTCTGTGATAGTCCCCCTCCTCCGCCAGCCTTTTTCCCGCAAAGACTTTGTATAATGCCAGGGAGCTTCTGTCTTTTATTCCCTTCTGTCTGAGGATTTTATCTTTGGTCTCCAATGCCTGCTCCCACTGGGCAGTCTCCTCGTAAGCCCTGAGCAGATTCTGGAGTACCCAGCCATCCGAGCTGGACAAATCTAAAAGCTGCCTCAAGGTTGGAATCGCTTTGCCGTAACGCTTCGCCTCCAGAAAATCCAACGCCAGACTTTTTTTGATTTCGACCTCTTGCTCTTTTGACAGCCCCGGCCGGAAGGTCAATTCCTGATGCACTTGCACTGCCTTGTCGAACTGCCTTTTCTCTCTAAAGAGGTCGCCCAATCGAAGGTAAGCATCGGCGTTACTGGTGTCCTCATCAGTCACCACCAGGAATCGCTCGAAGGCTTTCTCACTGTCCCCGGAGGCCAAAGCCTTCAGAGCCTCGATGTAGTTACGGGGGTAGGGAGTTCTGGCTTTGCGGCGCTGGCTATACCAGAGCACGAAGAGTATAAAGACCAGTAGTATTACCGGGAAAACTAACCACCAGAGCTGAGTGGTGCTCAAATCTTCTCTCCTTCTCGCCGGGCTCGAGCGCCTCCCCGGCTGAAAAC
>JBHIBM010000215.1:0-4136 GCA_046759085.1 Candidatus Zixiibacteriota bacterium | reverse complement strand
ACGTGCCTTTCAATCCTTACCAGTCGCGCAGCGCTCATTTGAACCAGAATATCCCCAATAACGCCCCCATCTCTGATGAGTACATCTATTACGGCTACGTAGGAGACTACCCCGCGGTGGTAATTGATTCCTCCTACTTCCCGTTTGAGGTCATCGCCGGCGAATTGGCTAAAGCTGGCGAAGGCGGTTGGTTTCTGACCGGCTCATTTCTGGAAGGGGATGATCTCGTTGGCCTTCCCACAGAGTTTGCGCTTTTGAGCAACTATCCCAATCCCTTCAACGCCAGCACCGTGATCGAGTATCAGTTGCCGGTGACCACTGATGTGAAGCTGGAGGTGTACAACCTGATCGGCGAGAAGGTTGTCACTCTGGTGAACGGAGCAGAGGAGGCAGGCTACAAGTCCGTCATCTGGGATGCTTCCTCGGTCTCCTCCGGTCTCTACTTCTACAGGCTGACATGCGGGGATTTCAGCGAGGCTAAGATGATGATGTTAGTGAAATAGCAACGGCTGGAAATGGGGATCAACCCCTGCCCCGGTTTAATTGTAAGGAGTTTGCGATGAAGAAAGTAATTCTTTTAACAGTAGTCCTAGGTTTATCGTCAGCCTCAGTGGCCATTGCCCAGGACACCCTCTGGGCCCGGACCTACGGCGGAGAAGATATTGAGAACGCCTACTGGGTTGCGCCAACCGCTGATGGCGGCTATATCGTGGCCGGCGAGACTTGGGGCTTCGGCGCGGGCATGAATGACTTCTACGTCGTCAAAACCGACGAGTTCGGGGACACCCTTTGGACCCGAACCTATGGCGGTGTAGACCGTGACAGAGCTTACTCGATTCACCAGACCGCGGACGGAGGCTACTTCATCTGCGGCTATACCGAATCGTTCAGCGCCCGCTATTTTGACTTCTGGCTGGTGAGAATCGATGCCAACGGCGACACTCTCTGGACCCGCAGCTATGGGACCAGCCAGCAGTACGAAACCTGCTACTCCGGCAACCTGACAGCCGATGGCGGTTACGTCATGGCTGGCTCTGTCAGTGGCACCGGTGAATTCTACGCGGTGAGAGTCGACTCTTTGGGCAATGCTCTCTGGACCCAGACGTACAAGCCAACTCCCACTGCATATGTGTACGAAGCTCACTCCATCCAGGAGACCGATGATGGGGGTTACATCATGGCCGGTTACGGAGACAGCCTCTATGTTGTCAGAACTGATGCCAACGGAGATATTGTCTGGGACCGGACTTACGGAGAGGGGGCGCACGCCTATGCGGTCCAACAGACCAGCGACGGCGGCTACGCCATTGCTGGCGATACCCCAGTTGCTGGCTGGTACGATATGTATTTGATGAAGACCGACGAGTCCGGAGATACGCTGTGGACCCGGAGATACAAGAGAGGTGACAATGAACGGTCCCATGCCCACTCCCTTCGGCCGACTTCCGACGGTGGGTATATTCTTGCCGGTTACACCTTCGCCCGGTCTCAGATGGTGGACAGTGTTTTCGTGGTGAAGACTGATGCGATCGGCGATACCATCTGGACACGGGTCTGGGGGGGGTGGACCGATGATCAGGCCTACTGCATACAGAGAACCGACGACGGAGGCTATATCGTGGCCGGTTACACCGCCTCTTTTGGGGCCGGGGCGGACGATTTCTATCTGATAAAGATCATCAGCGTCCCTCTGGTGATGAACTGTCAGGTCCTCACCCCCGTCTTTTGCCGCGGTGGGGATTTTTACTTCAAGCTCAGAGTAACAAACTACACCGAGGGTAACCTCTCGGGGACCATGGCCTTCAGCGGTTATCGTGGTTACGACTGCGATCCGGCGAACCTTCTGGTCACGGTGCCGAGACAGAAGACCTTCCCACCGGGCTTGACCGAGACCTATTACTATTTCAAGGTTCCCAGCGCGGCGGTGCCAGGTCGGTACAGCACTTCGGTCGGTGGTGTTTTCGCGGGTCACGAGGTGTTCTGCTGCATGAACACTGACATTATTCAGTGCTCCCCGTTCAGAACGGGAGATAACAGCACTTGGGAACTGGTGGAGGTCGATCGTTCGGAGGCCACACTTCCGAGGGCTACGGAGCTTTACCAAAACTACCCCAACCCATTCAATGCCGCCACCAGAATCGGCTACAGTCTGGCTGAGGCTGGTAATGTCAACCTGAAGGTCTACGACATTTCAGGTCGATTGGTGGCAACTCTGGTAGAAGGATATGAGGACGTTGGCGAGCATGTCGCCACTTGGAATGCTTCGGATATCTCCAGTGGAGTTTACTTTTACAAGCTCACCGCCTCCCTTCACTCTGAGGTGAAAAGGATGAGCCTACTGAAATAGGCCCTGCATTCGCGGTTTCGATAATGACCTTACTTGTGACCTTTGATTTGGAGTAGCAAAATGACTAAGAAACAATTGCTAACACTGACGGTTCTTCTGCTCTCACCTTGCTTCGCTACGGCTGGGACAATATCAGGCCCCTCAGATGTCGTGGAGCGCTCTCACGACATCTGCTTTCCTGTCGTCGACTCTTATCAGGATTTCCTGGACAGCTTGAACGTCCAGAATCTGACCGATGACAATCAGATGTTGGGAGTCGAATACGACGGCAGCGACTACTGGGCGACAGGTGCTGGCGGAACCGAGCACCCCGACACGAACTACATTTATCAGATCAGCCGCACTGGTCAGCTGGTGGGCAAATACATTCAGGAGACCACCTCTGATTGGGGATGGCGCGACCTTGCTTGGGACGGAACCTACCTCTACGCCTCCGATGAGCGGGAGTTGGTCAAGTTTCTCCCTCCAGCTCCGCTGAATAAGATCCCTCTGACTCCACCACCCGGTTACCCCATGCCGTGCAGAGCGTTGGCATACGACCCCGCAACCGGCCACTTATGGACCGGCAACTTCCGTTACCCGATTGTTGAGTTCGACCCCAATACCGGAGAACCCTTCTGTGTTGCAGGCAACTCCAATGACGTTTACGGCATGGCCTGGGACGATGCTTGCTACGATAGCTTAGGTTACGATCACCCGATGCTCTGGGTCTTCTCTCAGAATGGAGCCCCGGAGCTGAAGATTAGCCTCTTCGACCCAGTGGCTTGCGAGTATACTGGTGAGGAGTGGTGGGGCGTAGACCCCTTCGGCGACAACGACATTGCCGCCGGCGCCGCCTTCGACGCTGGCGACTATTCAGGTGGATTGGGTGCTTTGATAACCATGAATCAAGGAGTGCTCAATGACGACATAATAATGGCGTACGAGATCTGTAGCCTCACCGGCGTCTCCATGAGGTGCAACAACCTCACTCCCATCTTCTGCCGCGGCAGGAAGGTTTATTTCCAGGTGACAACCACGAACACAACAGGCGCCCCCTTCGACGTCAATCTGGTCTTCAACGGATACAGCGATCACGGATGCGATCCTGCGAACAGCCTGGTAACGATTCAGAGAGTCATGGCGGTTCCAGAGGGAACTAATACCAACGGCTACCTTTTCAAGGTACCCAATGCCGCCGCCCCCGGGCCTTACAGCATGTCAATTAGCTTCAGTCACGAGGGCACTGATTACTTCTGCTGCATGAACACCACCTGTGTCCAGTGCCAGCCGTGGAAGGTTGGCGACAACACCGAATGGGAAGTAGTCGAGGTAGACCGTCTGGACGCTGCGCTTCCGACCGCAGCCGGGCTTCACCAGAACTATCCCAACCCCTTCAACGCCGTGACCAACATCAGCTACGAACTCCCAACTGTGGGCCACGTCAAGGTCGAAGTTTACAACATTGTGGGTGAGAAGGTTGCCACTCTAGTGAACGGAGCAGAGGAGGCGGGCTACAAGTCCGTCACCTGGGATGCTTCTCTCGTTTCCTCCGGCGCTTATTTCTACAAACTCACCGCCGGAGATTATAGCGAGACCAAGCGGATGATGTTAATCAAATAAGTCTGATTGGGGGTGGGGTTGGATCCCTGCCCCCGATACGATTGAGAGGTGTTTGTGATGAAAAGACCGATGCTCGTAACGATTATTATAAGTCTGTTTTTCGCGTCAAACGCTATTGCCCTGGAGCCGGGGGACACCCTCTGGACCCGCACCTACGGGGGGAGCGATGGTGATTTCGGTTATTCCC
>JBHIBM010000214.1:0-4142 GCA_046759085.1 Candidatus Zixiibacteriota bacterium | reverse complement strand
CACCCAAAATCCTCAACCTCCCATGGGGGATACGATCTTTGTTCCCCTTCCCAGCGAGCGGCGACTATTCTATTGACAATCTCCCACCGCGAATCTATTTTAGCTGAAAATGCGAACTGGAAAGCATTTTCCTTTCACCACATCTGAATCTGGGATAAATCACAGGGCAAACAGAGGGGTGTAGAGATGTCCAGCCTCTCAGGCTATTTCAAGTTCAAGGAAAACAACACCAACTTCCGCACCGAAATCACCGCCGGTTTCACCACCTTCCTCACCATGGCTTATATAATCTTCGTTCAGCCGGCGGTTCTCTCTCAGGGGGGGATGGACTTCGGGGCGGTGATGGTGGCAACCTGCCTCTCGGCGGCGCTGGCCACTCTCATTATGGGACTTCTGGCAAACTACCCCATCGCCTTGGCTCCGGGGATGGGAGAGAATTTCTTCTTCGTTTTCACAGTGATAATTGCAATGGGGATTGGTTGGCGAACGGCCCTGGGGGTTATTTTCATCTCCGGGGTGCTGTTCTTGCTATTGACCATCTTGAAGGTCAGGGAAAGGATTATCGAGACCATCCCTGAGAGCCTGAAACATGCCATCGCCGTTGGGATAGGCTTTTTCATCGCCTTCATCGGCTTGGTCAACGCCGGGCTGGTGGTCAAGCCTGCGGCGGGGATGGTGCAATTAGGGGATGTGCGAAGCAAGCCGACGCTGCTTGCCCTCTTGGGGCTTTTTATCATCGTCACTTTGATGATCAGGAAAATCAGAGGCGCCATCCTCTGGGGAATGTTCGTTACAGCCGTGGTCGGCCTTTTGGTCGGTGGGGTCGTCTATCACGGGATTTTGAGCAGCCCGCCTTCAGTTAGCCCTACCTTCCTAAAATTGGATATCATCGGTGCCTTGAAGTGGGAGCTGTTTACGATCATCATCGTCTTCCTTTTCATGGACGTCTTCGACACCATCGGGACTCTCATTGCGGTCAGCGAGGAGGCAGGATTCATGAGGGCGGGGAGACTTCCCCGGGCCGGTCGGGCCCTCATGGCAGACGCCGTCGGAACCGTTTTCGGGTCCCTTGCCGGCACCAGCACCGTTACCAGCTACATTGAAAGCTGTGCCGGAATTGAGGAGGGAGGCCGCACCGGCCTCACCAGCGTGACGGTCGGGCTTCTGTTTTTGGTCTCACTCTTCTTTTACCCCTTAGCAAAAATGGTTGGGGGAGGCTATGAGGTTGCCTCCGGAGCATTGCTCTACCCCATTACCGCCCCAGCCCTGATCGTGGTCGGCAGCATGATGACCCGAAACATCGTCAAGATAGACTTCTCCGACTACACCGAATCGATCCCCGCCTTTTTGGTGATGCTGGGGATGCCTCTCACCTTTTCCATCGCCGATGGATTGGCCTTCGGTTTCATCTCCTATCCCGTCTTAAAGATCGTAAGCGGCCGAGCCAAAGAGGCCAGCTGGTTAACCTATGTTTTGGGTTTGGTTTTCCTCCTCCGCTATGCCCTGCTGTAGAAGAAATCAAGCTGATTTCGAAGAAATCTCCAACTTGAGGCAGAATCTCTCGTATCCAAAAGTGAAGGATATAGGAGATTAACCCTAAACTAGAGATAAAAAGTGGAAAAGCACGTAACCGTTTTAGGTATCCTTTTCATCGCATACAGCGCCATCGGATTGGCCACCGGCTTACTTGTTTTCTTCGTTCTCTTCGGCGCCGGAACCATCGCGGAGCTATCTCCGGGGGCAGCTGCCCCGGTGGAAGTACTTCCGCTATTGATCACCATTGGCTCTTTCATCTGCGGATTCTTTGTGGTCAGTTCCATACCGGGCATCGTTGCCGGGATTGGGCTCTTGAAATTCAAACCCTGGGCGAGAATATTGGCCTTAGTTCTAAGCGTCATATGCCTCCTGGAGGTACCGCTCGGGACCGCCCTGGGCGTTTATGGCCTGTGGGTTCTGTTTAACCAAGAGGCGGTGAAGCTGTTCACCGCAACTGCTACCCCAAGGAGAGCAACTCCGCCTTCTCAATAGAATTTGAATCTGGTAGCGACTGAGGTTCGAAGCGGGCTTATGTTGTGGCCGAACGTGGAGAGCTGGGGGTTTCTATTCCCTCACCCGATGCTGATATCGTCTCCGGATAGGTCTTTGCTTTCTCCTCCCTCCTTAAGACTCTCAAGGCTCCCAGGGCCAATGCCTTCATCTCGTCCTGTCCGGCAAAGACCATAACCGGCGCCAGAAAGCCAACCCACTCCTTCATTTTCTCAACTAACATTTGCGAATAGGCCAGCCCCCCGGTCAGAACGATGGCGTCAATCTCACCCTTCAAGGCCACCGCCCGGGTGCCGATCTCACACGCGATCTGATAGACCATCCCCTCATAGACCCGTTTGGCTTTTTCATCCCCGGCGGCGATTCTCCTCTCAGCCTCTCTGGCGTCATTGGTTCCCAGATGAGCGGAAAGTCCGCCGCCTCCGACCAGTTTGCCTTTTACCTGCTTTTCGTCCACCTTCCCCGAGAAGCACCAGGAGGAGAACTCCAGCATCGGTAAGTCTCCGGCTCTCTCGGGGGTGAAGGGACCGCTGGAGAGGGCGTTGTTGGAATCGATGACCTTCCCCTTTCGCATGGCGGCGACAGTTATCCCCCCTCCCAGGTGTGCGATTATGAAATTCAACTCCTCAAATGCCTTTCTGAGTTTTTCGGCGGCCAGACGGGCGGTGGCTTTGATGTTTAAGGCGTGGAAGAGGGATTCGCGTGGAAACTCCGGAAGCCCCGAGACTCTGGCGACGTCGTCGAATTCGTCCACCGAGGGAGGGTCCACTATAAAGGAGGGGAGATGGTAATCCCATCCGATTCCGAACGCCAAAACCGCACCCAGATTGGAGGCGTGGTCGCCTCTAGCGGCTATGCGTCCGTCCTCAATCATTATCTCGTTGACCTCGTAAGTGCCGCCGACCACCGGTTGGAACAGTCCCCCCCGACCCACTACCGCCGAGAGCTCCGTCGGTTTAATTCCGTGTTCCTCCAAGAGCTCTTTTATCATCCTTTTGCGGAACTCATACTGGTCCCAGACCCGCTCGAAGATGTCCAGCTCCAACCTGCTGTGGCTGATGCTCTCCGAGAAAAGCTCGGTCTCGTCCTCGAATATGGAGACCTTGGTGGAGGTGGAGCCGGGATTTATCACCAGTATCTTGAGTTTCCTATCTTCCCCGCCAGAAGGGGGTCTGGCTCTGTCAGATGTCACCTTTCGCCTCCGTTAACACAGAATTCCCTTCATTTGACCAACCCGGCGAATTCTCTCCTCTGCCAACTTCAGTGCGGCCTCATAGGGAGAGATATCCTCTTTCTTCGACAGCGCCAGCACTCTCCCCATTATCTCATAGATTCTCTCCAGGGCCTGCTCGATCTCCTCCTTGGTCAGAAGCTCCAGGGCGTATTCAGTCAAAAACATCTCCGCGGCGTTGACCACGAAATCGGGGGCGCAGAGAATCCCCTTTTCGTAGAGAATCTGGCTGTGACGACGCCTCTTTTCAAAGATATTGTAGGCGGCGCCGACAATTATCTTACACTTCAGGTCGTCGATGTTGTGATCTCCGATAATCGGTCCTGAAGCGCAAGGGGAGAGGAGATCACATTCAAGGTTCAGAATCTCATCCGGAGAGACAATCTCGACCCCCTGATACTGGTCCTGCACCCGTTTGAGGCAATCGTAGTTCAGATCGGTGATTATCAGTTTCACGTTCTCGGACATGACATGCTTGACTACCCTGCTGCCGACCGAGCCTACCCCCTGGACAGCCACCGTCAAACCCTCCAGACTGGATACGCCGAAAAGGAACTTGGCGCAGGCTTTCATACACCAGAAAACACCGAGTGCGGTCAGCTCCGAGCTTTCCTCACTTTCGGTGGGAGAGAGCCGATGCAGGATGACGCTTTTGGTCTCACGATTGATGTATCTCATATCCGGGCTTTCGGTGCCCAGATCGGGATAGGTGATTATCTTCCCCTTGTATCCTTCGATGAAGCGACCCAAGGCGCGGAAGTAAGCCTCGTCGGGACGTTCCTCCCCTTCGTGCCAGAGGACAATCTTACCGCCGCCGAAATCTGTTTCCGAGATTGCGGATTGATAGGTCATAATACGCGAGAGC
>JBHIBM010000213.1:0-4142 GCA_046759085.1 Candidatus Zixiibacteriota bacterium | reverse complement strand
AGTCAGTGTAGGCTCTGAGGGTATCTGCAAACTGGTAGTTGGTAACGTTCACCATGCCACCGTTGAAATTCCAGGTGACTCCATCCAGAGACTCATAGTAGCATATGTCGTTGTTGTACTGGTTGGGGTCAACCAGGTCTCGGGGATGGGTGAAGGCGATGGCGACCTTGTCGGACACTCTCGAAGAGGTGAGAACCTGAGAGATATCCATCAAGGTATCACATATCACCGGGTCGGACCAGGTGTTCCCCTCGTCAGCGGAATTGACGTAGCAGATCTGCTGAGGTGTTCCGGTGCCGCTGTTCTCGGCATCGGCGATGTGAATGCGGCCGTTGCGGTCAATGGTCTCATAAGGCCAGACGTAATAGAAGGCGGTGGGACACTCGGGGGCGTCAATCTCAGTGAAGGAGCCAAAGCCACGCAGAACATCAATTGCGATGACGTTGTAGAGATCGTTTCCGACGCTGTGGTAGGAGGGCACCGCCCGACCATCTGACATGATGCTTAACTGGGTATAACCGGCTCCCTGAGTCGTGTTGACCTGAGTGCCTTCACCCGGGTAGATCCAGACGCCGGTCTCGTCTCTGAAGTTGTAGTAAACCCAGCGGTTGCCGGACCAGCTATTGATCCCGTTCATCCAGACAACGTGAACTCCGCCGAGGTCGTCCACAGCTATCCGGTTACCTGTAGAACCGTTGGTCTGGTAATCGTAGTGAGAGGTGCCAACCAGCTCACCCGGCGAATCCAGTATCGTTCCCGGCTGATACGGAATCCCCTGGCCGGAAGTGTAAGGCTGGTCAAAGGGGTTCACCAGTTTCTCCAGCTGCATCCCCTGTTCAATTGTGATCTTGGCCGCCCCCACCCAGGAGTTATTCCCGGGGAAGAGCGCCAGCGCAAAGAGTGTGATTGCCAAAAGCGATAAGAACTTCTTCGACATCTTCTTTCTCCTTCCGAAACTTTTTCCGAAGCGATTCCTCGGAAAGTAATCTCTATGTCCCCAAGAGCTTTACGAGAGATTCATACCTCTCTTCAGCGACCTAGGGGTTTAATTGCGTACTACCTTTCTTCTATTATCACCTCCTCGAGATAACGACAGATTAATTGTGACCTCGTGAATTTTCAACAGCAGGATAATACCAACCACAACTTTCGTATTTTCCTCTCTGCAACTGCACTCCCATGCTGAGCTCTTGCGGCTCCAGTTCTGAGTCCACCACCTCGAAGTCCAGGGAGCTGGAAAAAGCATCCTTGAGGACGGAGATGACCTCTTCGGCCTCGATTTCTCGATTCAACACTTCCCCCAAATCTGTGGTCTTTCTCCGAAAAGCCTCTTTGAGAGCAATCCAATTTTCACCAGCGTTGTTCAGAAGCTCAACTACTTCCAACCCCTTCGATGTCAGAAGGATGGAACCGTGCTGCAAGAATCCTCCCGGCGTGCCTTTCTGAGCGGAGCCGATCAGCTTCTTTCCGCCGACGCTCACCTCGTATTTCGACATAGAGACAAAGCATGGCTGAAATTGAGGCTTGTCGGTTCTTCTGGCCCCTTTCCCGGCTCGACCCAAACCGATCCTCTGTGGTGAAACTCCCAGAAGCTCCAGGCCCCGCTGAAAGACCCTTCCCAGAAGCTGTATCGAGCTTCTGAAGCCGGCCTCAATCTGCCTCAGAGAGGCCCTGGAAATGCAAAAGGCGTAAGTTAACTCTCCAAGATGTAAGACCTCCCGGCCTCCGGTGGGACGGCGAACAATGTCAATACCTCTTCTCCTGCATTCGGCCAAGTCGAGTCTGTCGGCGACCTTCTGATGGTAACCGACGGTCACCGTTGGGGGCTTCCAGGCGTAGAATCTCAAAACCGGAGGCGCTGAATTCTGCACCGTCTTCAGCAGCAAGGCTTCGTCAACCGCCATATTGTAAGGACCTGAGCGGGGACCCTCAACTATTACCCGGAGTTTGGTAATTCCACCACCTCGCGAAACTGACTAAAGTTCAGTTGCCAAAGAACCAGGGACACGAATCCGTGCAAAAATTTCGCAAATTTTGTGCCAATCCCACGCCGTCGCGGAGCGTGCGGCCTCGGCGGAAAGGGCAGAGCGCCAGAGCGGCCTCTAGAAAAGAGACCTGCGACCAAGTCCTTATTTGATTTAGAGTTCTCTCCGAGAAATCGATCATGCGGAGCGGTGCTTGACTCTCTTTGTTTTCTATCTTTCTGTGGTTTGCTCGCTCCGGCTGTGAAATCCCTTACACAATCTCTGCAACCCCTCCGGCTGCCCTCCCAATCTGAATTTAACACAACTCCCTTCAAAGTCAAGCTTTTTCCTATATCACCTGCAGTCCTTTGAGCTTCTCCACCAGTTTTTCGGAGACCTCCTCCGGGGTGCCGGTCAGGATCTCTCCCTTGGGTCTGGGAGGGGGAGGAGACACTTTGAGCGACTTCAAGTTCGGTTCTCCTCCCGGCAGCTTGGCGATGAACTCGCTCAACTCTGCCTGCGACCACTCGGTTATGGGAGCCTTCCTGGCCCGCATCTTCCCCTTCAGGGAGGGGAGCCGGGGTTCGTTGATCTCCTTCACTACCGACAGCACCGCCGGGAGGGTCGATTCCACCACATCGTATCCTTCCTCGGTGGTGCGCTCCACTGTCAGGCTCCCCTCCTTTACCTCCCTTATCCTCCTAACGAATAAGACCTGGGGAAGGAGCAGGAATTCTGCCAGTGCAGGGGCGACCTGGGCGGAGTCGTCATCGACCGCCTGTTTCCCACAGAGGACCAAATCGAACTCCCCTGATTTCTTGATGCCCGCCGCCAGAACTCTCGCGGTTGCAATTGGATCTTCCGTCAAGAAGCTCTGGTCGTTGAGGAGGACGGCCTCCTCGACCCCCAAGGAGAGAGCCTCCCTAAGCGCGGTCTCGTTCTCCTTTGGCCCCACCGATATGGCGGTGACCTTGCCACCACTTTTCTCCTTGAGGCGTAGCCCCTCCTCAATGGCATACATATCGAAGGGATTGACCATCTCGGCTCCCGGGGGATGCACCACCTTACCGGAGGCCTCCTCCACCCTCACCTGCTCGATCTCTGGAACCTGTTTTATGCAGACGATAACGTTCATATCTCCTCACTCTTTTTGGAAAGAAGGAAATCTTGACTTCAATCTTAGGTTGGCACAACGGGTAGTGACCGTAAAGTGATATCTTGAAAAGGATAGCTCACCGCTAAAGGAATCAGTGCTCCCGTCGGGTGAGACCTTTTATCAGCTCCAAGGCGACGACGGAACGTTGGATCTGATTGGTGCCTTCATAGATTTGAGTGATCTTAGCGTCCCGCATCATCTTCTCCACCGGGTACTCCTTCATATAACCGTAACCCCCGAAAATTTGTACTGCATCGGTGGTTACCTCCATGGCAACGTCGGAGGCGAAAAGCTTAGCCATCGCTGATATCTTGGAGAAACTCCTGGCTCCGGAATCGATAAGCCGGGCGGCATGGTAGATCAAGGCCCGGGCGGCCTCCACCTTGGTGGCCATGTCTGCCAACATAAACTGAATCCCCTGAAATGATGAGATTTTCTTGCCGAACTGTTCCCGCTGGTGAGCGTATCTTAGGGCCTCCTCCAGTGCCCCCTGCGCGATCCCCACCGCCTGGGCGGCCACTCCCGGACGGGTGCGGTCAAAGGTCTTCATCGCCACCTGGAAACCCAAACCCTCCTTGCCCAATACGTTCTCTTTTGGAACCCGACAATCCTCGAAAATCAGCTCTCTGGTGGCAGAAGCTCGAATCCCCATCTTGTTCTCCTTCTTTCCGAAGGAGAACCCCGGGGTGCCCTTCTCGATGATGAAGGCGGTGGCCCCCCGGGCGCCTCTTTTCCTGTCGGTCATAAGAACGCTGGTGTAGATCTCCGCGTCCCCCCCATTGGTTATCCACTGTTTGGTGCCGTTGAGAACGTAATAGTCCCCCTCCTTAACTGCGGTCGATTTGATGGAAGCAGCATCGGAACCACTTTCGGCCTCGGTGAGCCCGAAGGCGGCCAGTTTTTTCCCGGAGGCAATATCCGGCAGGTATTTTCTCTTCTGCGCCTCGGTCCCATAGAGCAATATCGGATAAGCCCCCAGCCCGGTGGCGGCAAAAGCTAAGGCTATACCTCCGCAGATTCGA
>JBHIBM010000212.1:0-4205 GCA_046759085.1 Candidatus Zixiibacteriota bacterium | reverse complement strand
GGATCATTCTGACCCGGCCGGCGGTGGAGGCCGGGGAGAGCCTAGGTTTCCTCCCGGGGGACATCCGCGCTAAGGTCGATCCCTATCTGAGACCGTTGTATGATGCCCTGCAGGATATGCTGGCACCAGAGAAGATCAAAAAGCTGATGGAGTTAGGAACCATCGAGATTGCCCCCTTGGCCTTCATGCGGGGACGGAACCTGAGCAACTCCTTTGTCATCTTAGATGAGGGTCAAAACACCACCACCGGACAGATGAAGATGTTCCTGACCCGCCTGGGTCTCGGCTCCAAGGCCGTCATCACCGGCGACATCACCCAGATCGACTTAGATGACAGAAAGGGCTCGGGGCTGGTGCGCGCCCAGAAAATCCTTGCGGGGATTAAAGGGATAGAGTTCGCTTACTTGACCGAGAAGGATATCGTTCGTCACCGCCTGGTTCAGGACATAGTCAAGGCTTACGAGCGTCATGAGGGAAGGCTCTCCAAGGGGAGAAAGGGAGGGGTGAAAAAGAGATCGTGAAGTTGAATTCGAAGTTTCGCAAGATAGGCAAGAACAACAGAAAAGACCGCCGCAAGAGGCAGGAGTCAAGTCTGGCTCGGTGGTGGGGGCAGTATCTCTCTAAGATCCTTTTAGGTCTTGGGGTTGCCATTCTCATATCACTGCTGTTCCCAAAACAGATACCGTATTATGCCACCAATCTTCCCCTTTTCGGGGAGGTCGCCACCGAGGAGGTGGTTGCCCCCTTCGATTTTTACATCCTCAAGGAGGCCTCCGAGTACAGGGCTGAGAAGAATAGAGCCCTGGAGGCTTTAATCCCGGTCCTGAGACTCGACCGCCAGCGGAAAGGTGACATTTTGAGCCGGTTCAGAAGTTTCATAACCGAGGTGGAGCGACATCAGGCCACGGAGCTGACCCTGGAGGAGAAAATCGATCAATTGCACCGGAGCTTTCCCCGGCTCGAGAGAAAAGACTTAGCGGCGATTCTGGAGGGGGGGAGTGTCGGCCCCGCTAACGACTTCATCTCCTTCTGGCTGGACAGCTTGCTGCAGGCGGGAATCATTGCGAATTCGGCCGAGCTGCCCAGCTCCCCGGCAGGGAGGTTCGAGCTTTACAACGGCGAGAAAGCTCGGCTGGTTCTCAGAGAGAGGATTTTGGATCTGGAGGCTGCCAAAAGCGTACTTGAGAGGAAGCTCTCCGCCCTGCCAGCGACAAGCTCCAGCTTCCGGAGGGCGATTATGGGGGTGATCTTCTCCCTATTAGAGCCGGACCTGTTTTATGATGGGACCCAGACCGAGAGGCGCCGCCAGCAGATTCTCGCTGCGGTCAAGGAGTATAAGGGGGTGGTCTCCAGAGGGGAGGTGATCGTCTCCGCCGGTGAGAAGGTCGGTCCCGAGGCCGCCGCCAAACTTCACTCCCTGATCCAGACCAAAGCCAGGATAGAGAGCCCGAGTCTGTTGAAGGCCCTATTCCCCTTCGCGGGGAGGATTCTTCTGGTCTCGTTCCCTATTTTCTTTTTGGGGCTTTTTTTGAGATTCTCTAAGCCCCGGATCTTTGAGAAGTTTACCAATCTGCTCCTTATGGCGCTCTTACTGTTGATCTTATCGATCATTGCTCACCTCTTGAATCAGAGCGACTTCCTCTCGAAATACCTGGTTCCGCTGGCAATCGTCTCCATGCTTCTGACCATTCTGTTCGACCTGGAGGTGGGGTTGGTGTCGACCCTGGTTTTCAGCCTGGTGGTAGGACAGCTTTATCGCTTCGACTTGGAGTTGGTGGTGGTCTCCGCTCTGGCGGGAACGGTGGCGGCCTTCAGCGTTCGGGAGGTGCGTCACCGCTCCAGGTTCTACCGCCCCATCCTCTACACCTCGTTAGCCTATGTGGTTTTCATATACGTGATGGAATCCTTCAAGCTCAAGGCTCCGGTGGAGATTCTGCCCCAGTGTGCTTTCGGGCTGGCCAACGGTTTCCTCTCTCCGATCTTGACCATCGGTCTTCTGCCCTTTTTCGAAATCGCCTTCGGCCTCACCACCGACATAACCCTGCTTGAGCTTTCGGATCTTAATCGTCCTCTGCTCAAGAGGATGGCCCTGGAGGCCCCCGGCACCTACCACCATTCCATCATGATGGGTACCCTGGCGGAGGCCGCCGCCAAGGAGATCGGGGCCAACTCCCTTCTGGCGCGGGTGGGTGCCTACTATCACGACATCGGCAAGATGCTCAAACCGGAATACTTCGTCGAGAATCTGATGGGGAGCAAGAACAAACACGAGAAGTTGGCTCCCTCCATGAGCGCCTTGATTTTGGAGGCCCACGTCAAGGAGGGACGGGAGCTGGCCAAGAAGGCGAAGCTGCCGAAGGTGGTGAGCGACTTCATCGAACAGCACCACGGCACCTCCCTCATGGCTTATTTCTATCGCAAGGCCATCGACCAGGGAGCCGACCCGGCGGAGATCGAGAGCGATTTCCGTTATCCCGGTCCCAAGCCGGCTTTCAAGGAGTCCGCCATTGTGATGTTGGCCGACTCCATCGAAGCGGCCGCCCGCACCCTGGAGGATCCGCATCCGGCCAGGATTCGCAGCCTGGTCACCAAAATCACCGACGACAAATCCAGATCCGGGGAGCTGGACGATTCCAACCTCACCTTCAAAGAGATGCATACTATCGAGGAGAATTTCATCCAGGTTCTCAACGCCTTGTTCCATCACCGCATAGAGTATCCGGAGGAGAGCCCTAAAGAGGATGTCAAAAAGGCACCAGCGATTTAAGATCGAGGTCTTGAGCCATCGCGGCAGGATTGATGCCCGCTGGGTGATTCCCCTGTGCAAGAAGATCCTGGCCTCCGAGCTCAGATTTCCCATGCGGGTGAACATCGTCGCCACCGACAACAAATATATCCGACGGCTGAACCGTGACTATCGCGGGAAAAACCGCGCCACCGATGTTTTAGCGTTTAATCTTTGCGGCGAAGACGATTCGGAGGAGGAACCACTCTTAGGCGAGATTTACATCTCCTGTGAGAAGGCCAGACAGCAGGCAGAGGCTTACCACCACTGTTTTCGCGAAGAGGTGAGGAGGTTGGCCGCCCACGGGCTTCTGCATCTTTTGGGTTACGACCACGAAGATGACAAATCCAGGAAGAGGATGCAAGAGAAAGAAGAGATCTATCTGACCGGAAGGAAGGTGATCACAGCTTGAAGGAGAAAGAGGAGGCGGATCCAGCCCGGAGCCGCTGGGGGCATCTTCTCAGGAAGATCGGGTTGGGTCGGTTGAAGCATAGGCTCCTTGGGAGAGAGAAAATCTTCAGCAGAGAGGAGACCGAAAAGAGAGTCTTAGAAACCATCGGAGATGCCGTCGGGAGCAAAGAAATAGACTTCGAAGAGGACGAGAAGGAGATGATTCACTCCATCTTCGAGCTGGGCGAGACCACCGTCAAGGAGATAATGATTCCCAGGGTGGATATGGTATGCGTGGAGGTGAACTCCAAGCTGGAACAGCTGAGAGGGTTGGCCAAAGAGAAGGGGCACTCCCGCCTCCCGGTCTATCGGGAGGATATAGACAATATCCTGGGGATAGCGACGGTGAAGGATCTGCTCTTCGTGGATGATTTCTCCGAGGCCAGGTTGGAGGCTTTGATCCGTCCCACTTTTTTCATCCCCGAAAGCAAAAAGATCGATGAACTCCTCCGGGATATGAGAAAGAAGAAGATGCACATGGCCATCGTCCTGGACGAATACGGGGGCACCTCTGGTCTGGTCACTCTGGAGGATATCTTAGAGGAGATCGTGGGTGAGATCGAGGACGAGAGCGACAAACAGCCGCCGCTGATTCGGAAGCTGGATGAGCACAGTTACAGGGTTGACGCCACCTTGAGCATAAAAGACCTAAACGAAGCCATCGGCTCCCAACTTCCGGAAGAGGAGTTCGAGACCGTCGGGGGGCTGATTTACGATTTGGCCGGGAGCCTCCCGGAGGAGGGCTACAAGGTGGAACACCAGGGATTGAAGTTCATCGTCGAGGAGGTGGTAGGGCAGAGGATTGAAACTGTCAGGGTGGTATTTCTCGAAGTGGCAGCGGGCTCAGAAGATGAGACTTCCCCAGAAGCGAACAGTTGAAGACAGAGAGAACCAGACAGAGTCCTGAAGAATCACAATGACAATCGCCGATACTGAGAGTCTCTTAGCCGAAAATCAACGCTTAAAAGTC
>JBHIBM010000211.1:0-4222 GCA_046759085.1 Candidatus Zixiibacteriota bacterium | reverse complement strand
AGAATCGGGGTCTCGACCTCTAAAAAGCCCCTCGAATCGAGGAAGCTGCGAATGGCAGAGATAATCCTGTTTCTTTTTATGAAGACCTCCCTAACTTCATCGTTCGCAATGAGGTCTAAGTATCTTTTGCGGTAGCGCAGCTCCTTGTCCGCGAGACCGTGCCACTTCTCCGGCAGGGGTTGAAGCGATTTGGTGAGAAATTGCCAATCTGAGACCATGACCGTCACCTCGCCGGCTTCAGTCTTGAAGACCTCCCCGGCGACACCCAGGAAATCCCCGAGGTCTGTAAGCTCGAAAAGCTTGAACTTCTCCTCCCCGAGATCATCCTTTCTCAGATAGATCTGGATTTTTCCGTGGCCGTCCTGAAGGTGAGCGAAGATGGTCTTGCCGTGGGGTCGACAACTGACCATTCTTCCTGCAACCCTCACCACCTGCTTGGAACTCTCCAGAGTCTGGAGACTATCCAGTATCTCGGTGGTGTGGTGGGTCTTCTCGAACTTGTGAGGATAGGGGTCTATTCCGAGTTGCTTCAGCTTTTGAAGCTTTTCTCTTCGGTGTCTGAGATGGTCTCTTAGTTCCTCCAAACTGTCCTCTTCCTTGTTAGTGTTTCAAGGGAAAGTCAATATAAGGGAGATTTTGAAACGATGTCAAGCCTTACCGACTTCGTCGGTGGTTCACAGTTCACAGTTCACGGTTGACAGTTGGAGCTCCAGACTGCACCCTTAACTCAGTCTGTTTGCATCGGATGCTCCATCGGATACCAGACAGAAAAGGCCGTTACCGGTGCTGTCGGGAGTTTCCTCCCGACAGAGACCGTCAGGTGGAAACACCTGACGGCGCAGGTTACGCCTGTTGGTATCGGACATACGGCTCGTATGAGACGCCCCGTCCGATACCCAAAAGGTCACGGATGATGGCATCGGTGACCAACAGATAGGCGTTTCGGCCCAGCCGGGATGTTGTATCGGAGGTTTCGTTTGACTACGCTCAGAGGAGCTATTATTTTCACAAATCGGTGAGCAAGGTAGTATTTTTCGTTTGAGAGGGCAGACTTGGAAGCCGTAATCGGTCATAGAATAGAAAAGGAGCTCCTCCCCTTCGTCGAGAAGCCGGGACGCTATATCGGGAGCGAACTGAACGTTTTTAAGAAAGACCACTCTGGGAAGATCAAGTTCGCCCTGGCCTTCCCCGACGTCTATGAGATCGGGATGTCTTATCTTGGGCTCTCAATTCTCTATCATATAATCAATCAGCACCCGGAGGCTTTATGCGAACGGGTTTTCTGTCCTCACCCGGACTGCGAGAAAGTCCTCCGACAGAGGAGAATCCCGATCTACTCTCTGGAAAGTCGTACTCCTCTGGGAGAATTTGACATTGTCGGGATC
The DNA here is from genome assembly GCA_046759085.1 of Candidatus Zixiibacteriota bacterium. GTDB lineage: Bacteria > Zixibacteria > MSB-5A5 > DG-27 > DG-27 > DG-27. Next base: position 2,837 of record JBHIBM010000211.1, on the reverse strand, counting down.
TCGCTCACCTATGAACTGAACTACACCGGGGCGTTAAACCTCCTGGATCTGTCCGGCATTCCCCTGAGAGCTTCAGAGCGAGACGAAACTCACCCGCTGGTCATCGCCGGTGGAGGCTCCGCCGCCAACCCGGAGCCGATGGCGGAGTTTTTCGACCTGTTTGTCATCGGAGATGGTGAAGAGGCTGTGACCGAAATAATTGATGCGGTCAAGTCGGGAAAGGAGAGGGGGCTAAACCGGCGTGAAACCCTTCTGAATCTCTCTAACATTCCTGGCGTCTATATCCCCTCCTTTTACGAAGCGAGGTATTCCAGCGGCAGTTTCAAGGAGCTAATCCCCCTGGTTTTAGATTTGCCGCAGAAGGTCAGATTCCGCACGGTGTCCAAGCTTAGAAGCGAATACTATCCTGAAAAACCTCTTGTCCCTTTCGTGGAGACGGTGCACGACCGGTTGACGATTGAGATAATGCGAGGTTGCGTTCGGGGCTGTCGCTTCTGTCAGGCGGGGTACACATATCGTCCTAAAAGGGAGCGGCCGGTGGATGATATCGTCTCAGAGGCTCAATCGGGCATCAGATCCTGCGGTTGGGAGGAGCTCTCGCTTCTTTCTCTTTCCGCCACCGATTACAGCAGATTGGAGGAACTTGTTGATAGACTGACACAGACTGCGTCTCCACAACAGGTCTCCATCTCTCTGCCCTCAATGCCCCCGGGGACTTTCTCTCGACGGCTGGCGGAGTCTCTCTCCAAACGCAAGAAGACCGGATTGACCTTCGCTCCCGAAGCCGGAACCGAGAGGCTTCGCGGGGTCATAAACAAGGAGGTGACCGAAGAGGACCTGCTTTCCTCGGTGGAAATTGCCCACCGCAGCGGTTGGAACTTGGTTAAACTCTATTTCATGATTGGACTCCCCACCGAGAGTGAAGATGACCTCCTGGGAATTGTGGATCTGGTTCGAAAGGTTGTCGCTTGCGGCAAAAGATACAGAGGTCGAAACCGCGTCAACGTCACCATCTCTCCCTTCACCCCCAAGCCTCACACTCCCTTCCAGTGGGAGGCTCAAGAGTCGGTTGAGAATATCGAGGAAAAGAATCGATTTCTGCATAGAAGGTTACGGGTGCGCAACTTAGAGGTCAAATTCCGGGATGCCCGGATCTCCTTTCTCGAGGGGGTTCTATCCAGAGGAGATAGAAGGCTGAGCAGGGTGATAGAGTCTGCCTTCCGGAATGGAGCCAGGCTCGATAGCTGGAGCGAGCACTTCAACTACGAGTTCTGGAAGAAGGCTTTTGAGCAGGTGGGGATAGACCCAAGCGTCTACACCTCGTCCCGCTGCCCGGAAGAGCCCTTACCGTGGCAACATATCGACAAGGGGGTTCGGCTTGATTTCCTGAGGGAGGAGAGGGAGAAGTCTCACAGAGGCGTTCCTCTCAGAATCGGTCACCGAAAGGCCTCGGCTTCCGATTCAGACTCCGGCCTGGCGGAACCTCAAGCGCCGGCGAGTTCCTTCTACGGAAGGTCTCGAAAGAGAAAGGGCCCGGTCCATTCTCAAAGTATCCCCCGGAGCTTACTGCGGGTGAAGTGGTCGAAGGGAGAGGAAGCTAAATACACCGCCCATCTGGAGAACATGCGGGTCTTCGAGAGAGCCATCAGACGTGCCGATATCCCGGTGGCATACTCTCATGGATTTCACCCTCACCAGAGAGTTGCATACGGTCCTCCCCTGGCTCTGGGGTTCAGCTCCGAGGCCGAATACCTGGATATACAGTTAACCGCTCCTTACGAACCGAGAATATTCGAGCGTCTCAATCAGGCTCTGCCTCCCGGATTTTCGGTGGAGGAATTCCATCTTCTCTGGAGCGGGGCCGAATCACTGAGCAAGATCATCAATGCCGCCAGCTATCAGGTGAAGACCTCTTTTCCTTTGGAGGTTGCGCTGAAGAAAACCGAGTCGATTCTGAATTCCGAAAGTCTGCAGGTGAAGAGGACTAGAAAGGAGAAGGTGGAAGAGATTGAGGGGCGTCCTCATATTTTCACTCTGGAGGCGTTGAAAGTGGAGAGGGGGACCCTTCTCACCATGACTCTCGCTCTTGGGGAGGGCGGTTATCTCAGAGTTCAGGAGATCCTCTCCGACGGCTTGAAAATGAGCTCGGAGGAGGTTCTACTCTCGGAGGTTTGTCGCACCGGACTCTTTGTGAGAAGAGGTCAGAGATTCTTCACCCCGTTTGAGGTGAGCTGAAAAGATGTCTTACAGATACACGAAATCTCCGAGAAAGGCCAAAGCAACCGGTGCAAGGCCTCTTATGAAATGGGTCATCTTTTTCCCCGTCGCCTGCGTCTCAGCTCTCATCGTTGTGCTCGTCCTGGATAACGTCATAATGCCGGCGGTCACCAGACACCGCAAAGAGGAAGTTGTCCCCACCGTGGTCGGCCTATCGCGAGAGGCGGCCCAACGCCGGGTCAGAGACTTAGGGTTTGGCTTCGTGGTCACGGGCCGGGAATACAGTCCCACCCAACCGCTGGGAACAGTCCTTTTTCAGTCTCCGGAGCGAGGCACGGTAGCAAAACAGGGACGCACTATAAAGGTGATCATAAGCCAAGGGAGCGCCACCACTGAGGTCCCGGAAGTGCGAGGACTGGCGCTCAGGCAGGCACAGCTGATTTTACAGGAGAAGGGATTGACCCAGGGAATGATTCTCAGCTCCTGGGATGATTCTTTGCCGGAGGGGGTGGTAATCGAGACCCAACCTCCTGCTGGGACCGTGATGGACCTGAAAAGCGAGGTCTCCCTGGTGGTCAATCGCAAGAGCGACACCGGGACTATTCTGGTGCCGGATTTCG
>JBHIBM010000210.1:0-4243 GCA_046759085.1 Candidatus Zixiibacteriota bacterium | reverse complement strand
AGGATTCCCTTCAGGGGCATCCCTAAGAATACTGGGATTGACACGAAGAGGAAAAAAAGGGCACTGGAGATGACATTTACTAAAGCCAAGGATTTACCCTTTCCCAGAGAGAGAAAGGAAGAGTCCAGCATCTGGTAGGAGGCCAGGCCGATGAAGTAGAAACCAAAGATTAAAGCCAGCTCAGCCAATCTGGGGTTGTTCATCCACTGCCCCAGGGGATTTCTGACGGCGATGATGACCATGGTGGCGACAATTCCCAGGAGGTTCAAGAGCAGCAACGTTCGAAGCAGGAAGCGCTTCTTGTTCTCGCTTCGGGGCAGAAAATAGTAAATCGAATCTGGCAAGCCGAAGGCGATGAAAATAGAAACGGTAATGCAAATTAGCATCACCTGCTGGTAGGTGCCGTAATCGGAGAGGTTCATCCTGCGGGTCAGGATCATTGCCAGTGCTAAGATCGATATTGGCTCGAAGAACTTGCTTATGATTACGAAGATGGCCTGGTCGGCTAACTTAGTTTTCGGCATGTCGCTCTGCCCCAATATAAAAACCGCCCCGTGCGGGGCTTTTCATCCTCCCAAAGGCATTATCGGAAAGGGGAGAGTTGCTCTTAAGAGTGGAGGTCTACGGGTTGTGGGGCAAGTCCGTTCGGGTCCGTAGGAAATGCCCGGCCTATTCAGGTTGTGGGGATAGGATCTACTTGAGCAAGATCATCTTCTTGGTCTGGGTCGACTCGCCGGAGGTCAAGCGGTAGAAATATACGCCTGAAGCGGAGTCTTTGCCGTTCCACTCAACTGTATGTTTTCCGGGAAAACATTCCCGGATTTTACTATGCTCTGTATGGAGTCGTGGAGAGTCATAATGGTCCGTCAACTTCACGCATAGCTAGATATCAAGGTCTGTATGCTGGGTTCTGCAGGTAAATGGTGCCAGCCTTTCGGCGTCCTTTCCCCAATACAGCTATACCTTGTGTGTATTTAAGATAGCATCTAATACGAGATTAATCAAGGGAAATGGAGCTGGCAGAGACATCCGGGTTCAAGACAATTGCCTTCACATAGGCGAAACGCATTTGCAGAATATTTGGCTTGTTTTTACTCGGCAACTTGACTATGACTATAAAAACAATCGTTCAGCTCCGATAGCCCGGCATCGACTCAGCACTACCTCGATAAGGAGACAGAATCTGGAGAGTCGTGCAAAGAGATATACATCGGTGCTTGGAATTGATTGCAATTGGGCTGGAACTTAGGGCTCGAAACTGAGTTCAATTAAATCGTACTGGCAGGTTATCTCGAAGAGAACGATTCCGATAGGTAAACACAGAAAGACAGACCTGATCCGCTGCTCATTTCAAGCTCAGTTGGCGATTCTCTATGACTGAGGAGAAACATAAAAAAATATTCTTCGACCACGTCTCTACCACTCCTGTCGACCCCCGGGTTGTGGAGGTGATGCTCCCCTATTTTACCGAGAGGTTCGGCAATCCCTCCTCGCACATCCATGAGGCCGGGGTGATAGCCGGCAGAGGCCTGGAGGAGGCACGCGGAGAGGTGGCCGGCTTGATCTCCGCCAACCCTCAGGAGATAATCTTCACCTCCGGCGCCACCGAGAGCAACAATCTGGCCATAAGAGGCTTTTTGCAAGCCAACCGAGGCAAAGGTAACCACCTCATCTTCTCTGAAATTGAGCACTATTCCGTCATCAATCTGGCTTACAGCCTGCAGCGGGAAGGTTACGAGGTGAGCTTCCTCAAGGTTGACCAACAGGGCCTAGTCGACCCCGACGAGCTCAGGAGGAGGCTGAAAACTGAAACCTGCCTGGTCTCGGTCATGCTCGCCAATCCGGAGATCGGGACCATCGAGCCGATTAGAGTGTTGACCGGAATCGCTAATGAGCATGGTGTCTATTTCCACACCGATGCCGCCTGTGCCGCCGGCATAATCCCGGTCGATGTTGACGACCTGGGAGTTGATGCTCTGACCCTCTCGGCGCACAATTTTTACGGTCCCAAGGGCGCGGGTGGCCTCTACCTGAAGGAGGGCACAAGGCTCTCACCTCTTTTTCAGGGAGGCTTCCAGGAAAACGGGATTCGTCCCGGGACCGAGAATCTTCCAGCCGTAGTCGGCTTCGGGAAGGCCTCCCGATTAGCCCAAAGTGAGATGGAGTCCCGAAACAGCCATTTGAGGGAGCTGGGCAAGACGTTGAAACAGGGCTTGGAGAAGTCCGTCGAGTTTCTCCACTTCACGGGTCATCCCGAAAAGCGTCTCCCCGGGCACGTAAGTTTGTGGGTCGAATATGTGGAGGGGGAATCCCTTCTTTTGATGTTGAACCTCAAAGGGGTGATGGCCGCGAGCGGTTCCGCTTGCTCTTCAAACCTGAAAGGCAGAGACGAGACTGACCTTAGCGCCTCTCATGTCTTGACTGCGGTGGGTGTGCCTCCGGAGTTCTGCACCGGTTCGTTGACTTTCAGCCTGGGGAAGGATAACAGTGAGGAACAGATCAACCACCTTGTGGAGATCATGCCGCCAATTGTCGAGAGGCTTTTAGAGATGTCTCCCCTTTATGCTGATAGAGTGAAAGCGGACACCACCTTAGGGGGTGAATCCTCGTCATGACCGATTTCAGCCTCGACTTAGACAATACTCGAATTGAGGAACTGCTCAAATCTGCGATTGTGACCGCGACCGAGGCTGAGAAGTTTTACACCGAGCTATTGGAAGCGGTTAGCTCCGAGGAGCAGAGGCAGAAGCTGAGGAAAATTACCCTGCTGAAGACCAAGCACAGAGCGACCCTCGAAGGACTGTATGTGATGGTCACCCTTGAGAAACCGGAGGGTTTGCCACCGAAGGGGGCGGTCTCCTTTGGTGAGATCGACACCACCGGGGAGATTGAGGCGCGCCTAGCGGCGGTGATTGGAGTTGAAGAGAAGATACGCCACTACTACCAGGAGCTCTCCAAAAGGACCGACGACCGGGAGCTCAAACACCTGCTTATGATGCTCGCGGAGGAGGAACGTTCGCTGGTAGGATTGCTCTGGGAGCTCACGGCGACAGGACCATCCCGGGGTGTGGTAAAGCCACGTCTCCTGTGATCCCATCGCAGACAAAGTGAATCCCCAAGGGACAAAAAGGAGATCGATGAATTCTCTCCGGTTGTTGGAGGCGTCTTTCCTGCTTGGCCTTCTTGCCGTGACCGGGGCCCGGGCTGAGAGATTCATTGTGGACGATGTTTACGGTCGCAACCTGGTGGAATTCACCTCCCGCGCCACCCTGGAGACCATTGTCGGAATGACCAACCAGGTTGGTGGTTATATCGAAGTCGATCCCGACGACATCCTCACCTCCCCGGATTGTTACATGGAGGTGGACTTGAGGTCTCTGAAGACCGGGATTGAGGCTCGAGATAGAAAGATGCGGGAGGAGTTCTTGGAGGTCGACAGCTTCCCCAAAGCCACCTTCAAGCTGGAGGGGATAACCAAAACCGGCAGCAGGAGGCTGGTCGACCAGAGGGAATTTGAGCTGGTTGCCTCCGGAGTATTTTTTCTCCACGGGATCGAGAGACCGATCGAGGTCTCCCTTCAACTCACGTATGTCCGGGAGAGCGAGGTGACTCGAGCACGACAGCCGGGTGACCTTCTCCACCTGGTCGCAAGATTCGAAATCCTGCTTTCAGATTTTGGGATCGGGATTCCCCACACCGCTCTTTTGAAACTCGACGAGAGGCAGAGCATAACCGTGGATGTCTTCGCTTTCACAGCTTCCGAGAACTGACACGAACGGTTGACGGTAAAAAAGTAATAGCGAATCATACATTCGGGAGAGGGGGACAGTCTACCATCCAGCCCTCACAGTCGGCGCGGGGCAGTTTTCCCCAAAGAAATTGGCCTGAACTTCTAAAGCTCTGGATATTTTGACCGAAAAGCGTAAAAAAAGGAGGTGGATATGCCTAAGAAGCACAAGCATTATCTCACCCTGCGTGAGAAGATCCTGCACGACTATGGTGTTGGTAAGGTGGTCACCCCGTGGATGCTGTGGAAGCGTTACGGGAGAAAGCACTCCAAAGACTACATTGGTTCGGTCTTGGCCACGGGGGAGAAGAACCGCAAGAATTCCCCCTGCAAGTACGTCTTCACCTGGCGGGTCGGGGAAGGGCGGTATAAGATCGTCAAGCCCAGTGTCAGAAAGAATTGGAAGAAGTGGCGCTGACCGACGCCGAGGCGGTACGGTAATCTAAAGGCAGGGTT
>JBHIBM010000209.1:0-4244 GCA_046759085.1 Candidatus Zixiibacteriota bacterium | reverse complement strand
TTCACCGGGTGGTTCCCAACTTCGTGATTCAGGGAGGTTGCCCCCGGGGGGATGGTTGGGGAGGCCCCGGTTACACTGTCCGAGAGGAGATCAACAAGCTCGGGTTCGAGAGGGGAACCATCGGGATGGCCACCTCCGGGAAGGATACCGGCGGCAGTCAGTTTTTCATCTGCCACTCCCGACAACCGCATTTGGATGGACGCTACACCGCATTCGGCAGAGTGGTCTCCGGAATGGAGGTGGTCAATGAAATCACGGTAGGCGATGTTATTGAGAAAGTGGAAATATTATCATCAAGGTTGTGATCGAGTTAGACGGCACGAGAGGTAAATATGAACGGTGCTCGACCTACCTACGAACTACTTAGCGGGAACTTTGTCACAAGCTATACTTATATACTGATTGGAAACTGTGAAATTCGCGTATGAGAGTGGACAGGGAAAGAGCGAAAAAGAGAGCCAGATTCGTTCTCGCCTCCGGGCTGGTTCTGGCGGTAATCGTACTAATCGTCGGCATTGAGACCTATAAGTCCTATCGAGAAGACCTTCCCTCGTTGGAACAGCTTCACAATATCCAACCGGGACTGATCACCCGCATATACTCAGCCGACCGACAGATCCTTCAAGAATATTTCAATCAGAGAAGGATCATGGTGCCCTTCAACAGATTCCCCAAGCACCTGGTTGACGCTCTCCTGACGGTGGAGTACAGGGAGTTCTACCATCACTGGGGCGTGAACCTGTCGGCCATAGCCCGGGCCGCTCTCGTGAACATCACCACACTGAGCCGCTCCCAGGGTGGTTCCACCTTGACCCAGCAGTTAGCCCGAAATCTCTTCCTGACCCCGGAGAAAACCATCGCCAGGAAGATCAAGGAAGCGATGACCGCCATCGAGATCGAGAAGAACTACTCCAAGGACGAGATCCTCAACATGTATCTCAACCAACAGTATTTCGGGAAGGGGGCTTACGGGATTCAAGCGGCGGCTCAGACCTTTTTCAGCAAGGATGTCTCCGAGCTGACGATCTCTGAGTCGGCGCTTCTGATCGGCCTGTTGAAGGCTCCCAACACCTATTCTCCCATCGACCGTCCCGACAGGGCTCGAGGGCGACGCAACGTGGTTCTGGACGCCATGGTCGATTACGGAAAACTATCAAGAGGGGTTGCCGATAGTCTCAAAGCTCTTGGGCTCGAGATTCATCCCCCCGAGCCCCCGGTCAGGCCCGGAGCTTACTTCTCTGAGACGGTGCGGCAGTATCTGGTGAGGAAATACGGAGAGGATGTCCTTTACTCCTCCGGCCTCACCGTCGAGACCACCCTGAACTACGAACTCCAGGTGGAAGCCGGGAAAATCATCGCTGAACATCTGTCGCGGCTGCAAGCAGACATGGAGAGGCATCACAGTCTGGAGGACTCCAATTACACCATTGAAGTCACCGATACGGTCGATGGAGAAATCGTTGTCGCCAGAGAATACAAAGAGCTGCAATCTGCTCTGGTGGCCATCGACAATAAGACCGGAGGCGTGATAGCCATGGTGGGGGGCAAGGATTTCAAGGAGAGCAAGTTCAATCGTGCCGTTCAGGCCAAAAGGCAGCCCGGCTCCGGATTCAAACCCTTCACCTATACCACCGCCATAGACAACGGCTTCAAGCCCACCGATATTATCATAGATGCCCCCATAGTAGTTCCGATAGGTGGAGAGGAATGGCGCCCCAAGAACTTCGACCGCACCTTCAGGGGTCGCACCACCCTGCGCTATGGTCTCAGTAAGTCCATAAACCTGGTCACCATCAAGCTGCTGATGGATCCGACCGTTACCCCCCAGCAGGTGGTTTTCTACGCCAAAAGGATGGGAATAAAATCGGAGCTTCAAGCAGTCCCCTCTCTGGCAATCGGAACCTCCGAGGTGACCCCTTTGGAGATGGCTTCAGCCTTCACGACCTTCCCTAACGGAGGCATCTGGACGGAGCCGTATTTTGTGACCCGGATTCTGGATCGCTACGGGAACCTCTTAGAGGAGCGGGAGAAACCTTATCAGGAGGAGGCCATCTCCGCCACCACCGCCTACATTATGACCAGTATGCTGGAGAGTGTCATCAATTCTGGCACAGGTTACGGAGCCCGGCGATGGGGATTCAATCGCCCCGCCGGAGGCAAAACCGGCACCTCCGATTTCAGCACCGACAACTGGTTCACCGGCTTCACCCCTCAGATAACCACAACTGTCTGGGTGGGGTATGACGACAAGACCCAGATAGGCGAGGAGAGAGGTCTGACCGGAGCTGCCACGGCGCTACCGATCTGGACCGAGTTCATGAAGAAGGCACATTTCGGACTGCCGGTGGAGGAGTTCGTCCAACCTGCTGGAATTATCGAAGCCGCCGTCTGTTTGGAGTCCGGCCTGCTGGCAAGACCAGATTGCCCCAATAAGGTCACTGATCTTTTCACGGAATCGACGGTGCCAAAGGACACCTGCAATCTATCTCATATGGGGTTTTCCGCAAAGAGCGAAGAGAAAACCCGCTTCAAAATTCAAGAAGAAGAGGATAAAAAGAGAATCCGATTCTAGTTCAAGAAGCCGATGACTTTCTTGAGGGGTTTAACCTTTCTGTGCGAGAGAATATAAGTCTCCTCGAAATCCGAAGCCACCTTTTCCCCTGCGGATCTGTCTGAGGCGTGAACGGAGGCTATTACTTCTCCCCTTTCTACTCTATCTCCAATTTTCTTCTCGAATATGAAACCTACCGCCGGGTCGATCTGGTCGCTGATAAGTTCTCGTCCCCCCCCGAGCTCGATCCAGAGCTGACCAACCCGTAGAGTATCGACGGCTTTGAGGAAACCATCTCTTTCGGCTTTCACCTGTAAGACCAGCTTCGCCCGTGGCAATCTTGAGTAATCGTCAATTGCTCTACTGTCTCCTCCCTGATTTTCCACCATCTCCTCGAACTTCTCCAGCGCCTCGCCGCTTGCGATTCTCCCCCTGAGCATCTTTCGAGCCGCCTCTTTATCGGAGCTCACCCCTCCCATTAAAAGCATTTGAACTCCCAGAGCTTCGGTGACCTCCCAGAGATCTCGAGGACTTTCCCCCTTTAAGCATTCAATACATTCAACGACCTCGAGCGCGTTTCCGACCGCGAAACCTAGAGGTTCGTCCATGGAGGTGAAGACCGCACCCGCCTTTCGTCCCATCCTCTTGGCGACAGAGTTCAAAGTTTTGGCCAATCTCTCGGCGTCGTCCAGCTTCCTCATGAAGGCGCCATTGCCGACCTTCACGTCGAAGACAATTCCATCGCAGCCGGAGGCCAGTTTCTTGCTCATGATGCTGGCAACAATCAAGGGAATCGATTCCACCGTAGCGGTGACATCCCGCAAGGCATAAATCTTCTTGTCCGCGGGAGCGATCTTTTGGGTCTGCGCGATGATGGCCACCCCGATTCTCTTCAGAGCCTCCTTGAACTCCTCTAAGGAAAAAGAGGTCTTAAACCCCGGTATCGATTCTAATTTGTCCAGAGTGCCACCGGTATGACCAAGACCCCGACCGGAAATCATAGGGACGACAACTCCGCAGGAGGCTAACAGAGGGGCTAAGATCAAGGAGACCTTGTCGCCGACGCCGCCGGTGGAATGCTTGTCGATTTTAGGGGCGTCTATGAAGCTCAAATCCAGAACCTGGCCAGAATGCAACATCGATTCGGTGAGGAAACGAGTTTCCTCCTCATCCATACCGTTAATGCAGACCGCCATGAGGACTGCGGACATCTGATAGTCGGGGATCTTGCCCGACGTGAAATCCGAGATCAAAAAATCGATCTCCTCACGTCTGAGCTTCTTACCGTCTCTCTTTGTGGCAATGATACCGTATACGTCCATCTTCGAGTAGTAAATGGTGAATGGTAAATAGTGAATAGACCCAATCCCTACCTACTACCTACTAACTGCGGTTGCGCTAGAGCTCAAAGGCTTCCGGCAGAAGCTCGCCAAGCTTGTGTCTGGTTATCTCTCCATCCAGATTGGCGCAGACTATCGAGCAGTTGCGGCTGAACTCTGTCAAGACCTGCAGGCAGGCGCCACATGGCTTGGCCGGAGGAGACTTGTCAGTTACCACGACGAGGCTCGCGAATTCCTTCTCTCCCGAGGAGACGGCGCTAAAGACAGCAGTTCTCTCCGCACAAATCGTAAGTCCGTAAGAGGCGTTCTCTACGTTGGCGCCGGTGAAAATCTTACCGGAGGGGGTCAGAAGC
>JBHIBM010000208.1:0-4253 GCA_046759085.1 Candidatus Zixiibacteriota bacterium | reverse complement strand
GTCTGGTTGGCCCACCTTGAAGGAGGTGATTGATTCTGTTCCCGACGATGTTCCCATCATCCTCGACGCCAAAAGAGGGGATATCGGCAACACCGCCAGGATGTATGCCCAGGCATATTTCCAGGGACTGGGAGTGGATGCCGTCACCGTCAATCCTTATATGGGAAAGGACAGCATCACCCCATTTCTCGAATATCAAGATAAGACAGCTTTCATCCTGTGCCTGACCTCGAATCCTTCGTCTGCGGACTTCCAACAGAGAGAACTCGGAGACAGACCTCTCTATCACGAGGTGGCTTCGATGGCGAACTCCCTCAATCGAGATGGAAATTGTGGTCTAGTGGTGGCGGCGACAAAGCCGGAGCAGCTGCGGGAGTTGCGGGAGCTCTGTCCCGATTTGCCCTTCTTGATTCCCGGAGTGGGTGCTCAGGGAGGGGACCTGGAATCGGCGGTGAAGTACGGCTCCAACAGGGAGGGAAACTTGGCGATCATAAACGTCTCCAGAGCCATCTTGTATACCTCCAAAGAAAAGGACTTCGCAGAATCTGCCGGAGAAAAAGCAGAATCTTTCCGAGAGCAGATAAACCTGTTTAGACGAAGTAAGGCCTCCAGTCCGGTGTAGTTATGAAGCTATCGACCGCGCAGCAGATGAAAAACATCGACAAGTCCGCCATCGAGGGGATGGGCATTCCCGGCTTGAAATTGATGGAGGTAGCGGGAAAATCAGTAGCGGAGGTGATCGCCGATTATATGGTCGAGGTCGAAGACAAAAAAGTCCTCATCTTTTGCGGCAAGGGGAACAACGGCGGCGACGGCTTCGTGGTGGCAAGATATCTCACCGAGTGGGGAGCGAAGGTCGACTGCTTCCTTCTCGGCAAAAAAACCGAGGTCAAAGGGGACACCAACGTCAACCTAAAAAAAGCTCTGGATTTGAACATATCGATAACCGAAGTTCAATCTCCCACGGAACTCGACCGGGAAATGGATGCCGATCTTCTGGTCGATGGCATCTTCGGCACCGGATTCAAAGGAGAGATAGGGGGAGAACTCGGCGAAATAGTAGAAAGATTGAATCAACTGGAGATCCCGAAGCTCTCCATCGATGCCCCCTCCGGCCTGGACTGTGACACCGGTGAGGTCGCCTCCAACTGCTTCAGGGCGGACGTGACCGTCACCTTAGCTCTCCCGAAGCTGGGACAGTTTGTCTTCCCGGGAAAAAGCTACTGCGGTCATACCCATGTCGCCGACATCGGGATCCCACAGAAGGCCGTCGAGGGCGAAGAGATCAAACTGAATGTTTTGACCCCCTCGGAGGTTGCCTCCATGTTGCCTAAAAGACCTCCTGACGGCCATAAAGGGACTTTCGGCAAGCTCGCCATCATCGCCGGCTCCGTCGGCATGACCGGGGCAGCGACTCTGACCTCTCTTTCCGCTTTGAAAGCCGGATGCGGTATGGTCATCCTCGGTTGTCCCTCAAGCCTCAATGACATCTTCGAGATTAAGATGACCGAGGTCATGACCAAGCCTCTCCCGGAAGTGAGAAGGAAGAGAGTATTAGCGAAGAGGTCTTTGGGTGAGATCCGACAGCTCTTGAAGTGGGCCGACACCTTGGCATTGGGACCCGGCTTGGGCCAACATTTCGAGACCGTTGAGCTGGTGCAGAGATTGGTGTCAACACTAAAACATCCAGTAGTCATTGACGCCGACGGGCTGAATGCATTGGCCAAGAATGTCGACATCCTGAAAAACCGCAAGACTCCGACGATAATCACCCCCCACATCGGCGAGCTGTCGCGATTGGTTGGTTTGCCCATTGAGGAGATTGAGAGGGATAGGATCGAGATCGCAAGAAAGACCGCTTCTGATTTCGGCCTGATTCTGGTTTTGAAGGGGGCACCAACGGTTATCGCCGAACCGGGCGGAGAGGTCTGGATTAACCCCACCGGAAATGACGGTATGGCTACGGCCGGCTGTGGAGATGTCCTCACCGGGATCATTGCCTCCTTCTTGACTCAAGGGATGGGACCTCTGGAGGCGGCCATTTGCGGGGTTTACATTCACGGTTTGGCCGGGGACTTGGCCGCTTATGATAGAGGTCAGTTCGGCAGCATCGCCGGCGACATAATGGAGATGGTCCCGGAAGCGATCATCGAAATGCAGGGGGCAGAAGCCACCGCTTCAGACAAGATAAAGCTCTTGACGCCGTGAGAGGGAAATACCTCCTGTGTCGGGTAACCCGGGGCCTCTGCCCCGGGAGGTTCAGACAGAAGGCAGGGAACAGAATACAGGAAATGGGGAATAGTAGATAGGACATAGGGTAATTGAGGTTAGATTTGAATCATACACGGGGGTGGGGTGTGTAACTATTCACTGTGAACTATGAACCATGAACCGTGAACCACTAGCCGTCAAGCTCTGTTTGACAATCGCGGGTTCGGACTCCGGCGCCGGGGCTGGAATACAGGCCGACCTCAAGACCTTTGCCGCCCTGGGAACCTATGGTTGCTGTGTCATCACTGCGGTCACCGCTCAGAATACCAAAGGCGTCGACAGAATCTTCGAACTCCCCCCCGACATCGTAGGCGCACAAATCGATTCTGTCTTTGACGACTTCAAAATCGAGGCCGTCAAAACCGGTATGTTAGCCAGCTCCCAGATCGTGGAAATCGTCGCCCAGAAACTCCGAGACTATCAGGTGAAGAACCTGGTTGTTGATCCGGTTATGATCTCAAAAAACGGAACCCGGCTCTTGAAGAAAGAGGCCGAGAAAACACTTGTAGAAGAAATCCTACCTTTAGCTACAATCATCACACCCAACCTCTTCGAGGCCGAGCTTCTAAGCGGAGTGAAGATTGCCTCGATGGAAGATTCAAAAAAAGCGGCAGAGAAGATTCTGTCCTTCGATTCGAAAAGTGTGGTCATAAAGGGCGGTCATTCCGAGGGTGCACCGATTGACCTTTTTTATGATGGCAGAGAATTTCGGGAGCTGGCCTCCGAGCGGATTGATACCAAAAACGACCACGGCGTCGGCTGCACCTTCTCGGCTGCGATTGCGGCTCTGTTGGCGAAGGGCGAGGATTTGTGGTCTGCCCTAACCGGTGCCAAGGAATACATCACCGAGGCCCTGACGACTTCCTATTCCATCGGCAGTGGCCACAGCCCCGTGAATCATTTCTACAATTTCTATCCTCGCTCACCTGATAAGCAAGCTTAACAGACTATAGATAAAAGCTAGCGAAAAGATCCAGTCACAGATCGAAGGAGTCCCCTATGTCAGATATTGATAGCCGGTATAAACTCATCATCATCGGCGCCGGGCCCGGCGGTTATGTCGCTGCCATTCGGGCTGCCCAACTCGGTCTAAAAACTCTGATCGTGGAGAAACAGTTCATCGGGGGAACCTGCCTCAATGTGGGCTGCATCCCCTCCAAGGATTTGCTGACCGCCACTGAGTTATACGAGTCGATAAAGCGTGCCAAAGATTTCGGCATCACTGTCGGGGAGGTCTCAATCGATCTGAAGAAACTGCAAAGCCGGAAGAATCGTAATGTCAAAGCGCTCACCGCCGGAGTCGAATATCTCCTGAAACAGAACAAGGTGGACATCTTCAAGGGAAGCGCCAGGTTTCTGGACGAAAACAGTCTGGAACTCTCCGCTGGAGACGAGATCCAGAAGGTCACCGCCGAGAATGTAATCATCGCCACCGGCACGGTTCCGATTGAACTGCCGGGCCTATCCTTCAGTGATCCCGACATTCTCGATTCCACCAAAGCTCTGGCGCTCGATTCCGTACCCAACGATATGGTCGTTATAGGCGGCGGCGCCATCGGCCTGGAGATGGCGACGGTTTATTTGCGCCTGGGGACGGAGATAACCATCGTGGAGATGCTGGAAACCTTACTTCCGGGAATGGACGTTGACCTGACCTCACAAGCGGAGACCATTTTCAAAAGGCAGGGGATGAAGATAATGACCTCCACCATGGTCTCCGGCTCAACTAAGGTGAATGGCAGATTCGAACTTTCGCTTGTCGATGCCAAGGAGAGGAAAGACGAGGGCAAAATCTCGTGCGAGAAGGTTCTGGTTTCAGTTGGCAGGAAGGTTGACACTTCCGGTCTGGGGCTGGACAAAATTGGCATCAAGACCGATAAAAGAGGCTTTATTGAAGTCGACGACCAGATGAAGACCAACCTGCCCGGCATATATGCTATCGGTGATGTCATTGGAGGAAAGCTCCTGGCTCATAAGGCCTC
>JBHIBM010000207.1:0-4290 GCA_046759085.1 Candidatus Zixiibacteriota bacterium | reverse complement strand
CCTGTTTGCAGTGTCTCCTTATTCTGCAAGGACCCTCTCGTAAAATCTCTCGTATTTCGGCACCATTAGCTCAGCGTCGAAGAGGTCAACCGCCCGTCTGCGGGCGTTTTCTTTGAACTGGTTGAGTAAGTCTTGGTCCCGGAGGAGCTTCAGGGCTTTCCCCGCCATCGATTCCACATCCCCCAGTTTCTCCAGGTAACCGCACTCGCCGTCAAGAACGACCTCCGGAAGTCCCCCCAGATTGGTGCCGATGACCGGAACTCCACAGCTCAAAGCCTCCAAGGAGGCCAGGCCGAAACTCTCAGTCTTCGTGGGAATCAGGAATAAGTCCGCGACCGGCAAGAGACTCTCCACGTCGTTGTGGCTTCCAAGATAGATCACTTTGTCGGAGAGGCCCAGCTTACCTATAAACTCCAAGGCCCCGCTCACCTCCGGACCCTCCCCGATCAAAAGCAGCCTGGCTGGAATCTCCTTCTGTACGAGATTGAAAGTCTTTATGACGTCTGGAATTCTTTTGACCGGCCTGAAATTCGAGAGGTGTGCTAAGATCTTTTCGCCGTTTGGAGCGAATTCCTCTTTTCTGGCGCTTGAGGTTGAAGGGCGGAATCGTTCGGTATCGACGAAGTTGTAAATCACCTCGATCTTTCTGGAGGGCTTGAATTCCTCCACGGTCTTCTGGGCGAGAAAGCGGGATACCGCCGTTACCCCATCGGAGACTTCAATGGAGAACCTGGTGATGTTCGAGAATGACCTGTCTATTCCCACCAAGGTTATGTCGGTGCCATGCAGAGTGGTAACTAGTTTGGGGGATTTAGCCCCCAAGATCGATTGCGCCAAAAAGCCGCAGACCGCGTGCGGGATAGCATAATGGACGTGGAAAATATCCAACTTCCACCTCTTGGCCACCTCCGCCATCTTGGCAGATAAGGTCAAGGTGTAGGGAGGGTATTTGAACAGAGGGTAGCTCATCACCTCCACCTGATGGAAATATATGTTGGGACAGTGACTCCGAAGCCGAACCGGTGCCTGGTAACTTATGCAATGAACCTGGTGACCTCTGGCGGCCAACTTGGCCCCCAATTCGGTGGCGACAACCCCGCTCCCCCCCTGCACCGGATAGCAGGTGATGCCGATTTTCATAATCTAGAAGTATATTAGACGATGCTCGCTGGAGTTTGCCTCCAAGGCCTCATGGAGAGCCTCGATGAACTCGGGACCGTATTTGTTCAAAAAATAGACCGGCGAGAGAACCCGCTCCTGGAGCCTGCCGGTGGGGAACAGGAAGAGATGGGCTCTCTCCAACTGGTCTTTGGCATCCTGGTTCATCTTCTTATATGCTTGGAAGGTTTTGGCCTTGAGGTTTTTCATCTCATAATCGAACCTGCTCTGAACTCTCTCCAGGTTCTTCGTGAAGCTCTCCCCTAAGTGGCGGAACTTGCCTCTGTACTCTTCGAACGGTCTTAAGACCTCGCGGTGGAACTCATCGGCACTGGCCTCCAGTTCCGGAGGAAAGTCCTCGGAGTAGATCCTGTTTATGACTCCCTCCCGGTCTCTGAAGAAATCGAGGAAATCCACCTGGTATTTGTCCAGGACCTTCCCGATCTTGCTCTCAATTACGGTGGCTGAAGGACGAGGAGAGACCACCGGGCAGGGAACTTCATGATAATGAATAAGCGATTTCACCTGAACACAGTATGCTACCTCCGAGGGTCCGGCAACATACGCCACCGTCGGGAAGAGAAAACCCTGCATCACCGGCCTTAGAAGGA
Organism: Candidatus Zixiibacteriota bacterium; assembly: GCA_046759085.1. Classification (GTDB taxonomy): domain Bacteria; phylum Zixibacteria; class MSB-5A5; order DG-27; family DG-27; genus DG-27. Next base: position 2,521 of record JBHIBM010000207.1, on the reverse strand, counting down.
CATTGGGGGAGAATCTCTCCGGGCTCTCCTTCAGCTCTCCGAGCAGCTCCTGGGAGCTGACCTCCAGGCCGCTCTCCCCTAAGACAAACTGAGCCTCCCCGGCTCTGATCGGCTCCCTTTTGTCTCTGCTCAAAAACAGATTCGGTCCCGGTTTGGACTTCTGCACCTGCAGATGGTAGCCGCAGGACTCCAGAAGTCTGTCGGTCTCCTCTATTGCCTCCAAGGGCTTGGGGAACTCCTCGATCTCCCTTCGGAACAGGGGTGAAGCCAACCTCTTAAATCCTCGTTCCGCGGGGTTTATCAGAATCAGCCCGTATTTTCCGAAGAGGTCCGCGAAGAGTCGGGCGAACCCCTCCAAAAGGGGTCTCCGCTCGGCGTAGAATGTCCGCAGCTTCCCCAGGAGCGCCCTTTTGAATTCGGAGTCCGACAACGCTTTTTCGAGGCTGACGAAGAGCCCCTCTATGCTGGCATCGACTTTGACCTCCGAGATCGGACGCCCCATCATCTCCGGGGAGAAGGCATAAATATACTTGCTTATCTGGTTTGCGGAGTTTAGAACTTGAAGCTGGTTGACCTCGCTGTAGTCGTGGTCGTCGGTCGCCATCCAGAAGGCGGGAATCACCGGACGGGAGAGCTTCTCGGACAACTCCCCCGCCAGCTTTATGGCCCCGATGGCCTTGTAGAGTGACAGGACGGTGCCTCCCAAAAGCCCCACCTGTTGCCCGGTAATGACCATCAAGCTCTCCGCTTCCCTCAGTCTGGAAATGTTCACCTCCACCTCCCGGCTCAGCCCGTAGAGGCTATTCTGTCTCGTGAGAATATCGGAGAGCTGATCCCGGGGATACTCTCTGGAGTCGATGGTTTCCGAGACCTTCTCGTAACTCTCCGAGTCTCTAAAATCTCCGACCAAGAAGGAGGAGAGCTTGTCGAAGTGATTCAAGAAGTCCCCGAAGAGTCTCGTGGAGCTCAAAGCCAGCTCAAGAGCTATCCCCTCTTTGCGGAATCTCAGCATCGTTCAAGCGAAAATGGATGGGGAGCGCGGTTCAAGTGAACTCCAGCCAAAGATACTAACATGATGATCTATCGGACAGTTCCGGGACACTCAGATCCCGGACGCCACTCTATGAAATTCAAAAATAGAAGAAAACTATAATTTACGCAAGAGCAAGTTTTTCAACTTACTTCCAGCAGGCCTCCTCCAGAGCCCAACACATTGCAGAGATGCCCTCAAATTCGGTCTTCTGGTTGAACTCCCGGATCCTGGCCATAAGCTCCGGCACCTTTTCTGCCTCGATGGCCAGAAGCACCGCGGAATTGAACCCCGGCCAGATGTGGGTTCCCATGCGGGGACGACCTTCGCGGAACTTCGCCTGGACCTGGTTGAAACGGGTATAGGCAGCGACCTCCAGGTCCTCAAATATCTCCATGACCTCGTCGTGTTGACTTTCCTTGTAGCTGAGAAAAACCATCTTCATCTCTTGTATTCTCCGAATTTCTCCCGTCCCTTTTCAAATATGGCATAGACCGTGGGAACCAGTATTAACGTCACCATCGTGGACACGAACAAGCCCCCAATGACTGTGATGCCGAAGGGACGCCATATGTCAGAGCCCTCATAGCGGGTAAGTGCCATCGGAAGCATCGCCAGCATGGTGGTGAAGGCGGTCATCAAGACCGGGCGGAGACGATGTCCGCCGGCAACGACCAGAGCCTCATTCAATTCCAAGTCCCGGGAACGGAGGATATTAGTATAGTCCACCAAAACGATGGCGTTTTTGACCACTATTCCGATCAGGATAATCATCCCCAGGAAAGAAATCAGGCTCATAGTGGTTTGAGTGATAAGAAAAGCCCAGATCACGCCTACGAAGGCAAAGGGAACCGAAAACATGATGACAAAGGGGTCTAAGAGGGATTCGAACTGGGAGGCCATCACCATGTAAACCAGGACCACTCCTAACAAAACCAAAAGGTATAGAGTATTAAATGACTTTCGCTGTTCTTCCACCTCCCCACCAAATCTGACTGTCATATCTGGAGGGATGTCGAGTTTTCTGAGCTGGCGCTCTATATCCCCGGCTACCTCCCCCAAGGCCCTCTTGTATATTCCGGCTTCGACCTTGATGAGTCTTTCCTGGTCACGACGATTTATAGTGGTGGGGCTGGCTCCCTCCTGGATGGCGGCAACCTCCCTCAAGCGCACCATACCTCCGGCCATTGTGGGGATTATGAGGTTTTCAACATGGTCTATATTTCGACGTTTATCCGCTTCCGTTCGGAGGAAGATTTCGTACTCCTCCCCACCCTCCCGGAATTTGGTGGCCTCCCTACCGTAGACTTGGGTACGCAGGGCCATCGCTATCATTCCGGTGTTCAAACCCAGCTTGGAGGCTCTCTCCCGATCGATGACCACGTGCAGTTCAGGTCGATCTTCGCCTCTTTCGATACGAACGTCAGTTGCCCCCGGGGTATTCTTGACGATCTCTTTTATCCTCTTCGCGAGGCGGTTGGCAACTTCCAT
>JBHIBM010000206.1:0-4292 GCA_046759085.1 Candidatus Zixiibacteriota bacterium | reverse complement strand
AGAGCTGATGGTTGACAAAGAAACCGCAAACAGAGTGAAGAGCTTCTGCAGAAGCTTGAGTGAGTTTTTCGAGTTAAAGGGAATCTTCCGGGATGAAAGGGACTTCCTGGTGAAATGTCGCCCCTTCTTCTCTCTGGTGGAGCCGAGGGAGTTCATCTCTCAGAAAGCAGAGGCGCACGACTTCACAGTGAAGATAGAAGATGCGGGAGAGGACCTCCTTGTGACTCTGCGCAGTTATCATCCGGTGGCCAAGCCCGAGAAGACAATTCCCTGGTTGAATGTTATACTCTTCGTGGCCACGGTGATCTCCACCATGCTGGTGGGGGCGATGATGGAAGGATACAATCCCCTCAACGGACTCGATATACTGAAGGGCGGGAGTTTCTCGGTTGCGATTCTCGGTATCCTCCTCTGCCACGAGTTCGGGCACTATGTGGTCTCCCGTAAAAACAAGGTGAAGGTCTCACTTCCCTATTTCATTCCCGCGCCCACCATCATCGGGACCATGGGGGCGGTGATTAAATCCAGCTCCCCCTTCAGGAACCGTCGGCAGCTCCTGGAGGTGGGAGTGGCTGGACCTATCGCTGGATTTGTAGTCACCATAATCGTCATAATCATCGGCTTGGGAAACTCCGAAGTTGTCCCGGCAGTTGAAGAGCAAATGGGAATCTACCTGGGCGATTCTCTGCTATTCAAGTTCTTAACCTGGCTGGTGGTGGGCAACATCGCCGAGGGTCATACTGTCTATCTCGACTCAGTTGCTTTCGCCGGATGGGTGGGGCTGTTCGTGACGATGCTCAACCTCCTCCCTATCGGACAGCTAGATGGTGGACACATCGGCTATGCCCTCTTCGGGAAGGCTCAGCAACTCATCGCCAAACTAATTTGGGTGGGGTTAATAGTCCTGGGTTTCTTCTGGCCGGGTTGGTTCGTGTGGGCTCTTCTGATTCTGCTTCTTAAGACTACTCATCCCCCGACATTGAACGATACCACTCCTCTGACCAAAACGCACTTCGCCCTGGGGATTATCTCTTACATCATCTTCATCATCTGTTTCATCCCGATACCCTTCAGCTGAAGCCCTTCGGGCTGGTTAATGGTTCATGGTTCATGGTTAATAGTTGATAAGCTTAGCGGTTCATTCTCGAGGCAGATAAGATCGGCGTTGACAATCCCTCGACTTTCCACTTTCTTTAACGGGAAAAGCCGAAGGGACTGTCAGGCCTATGTCTTTTTTTCCTCTGAGAAGAATCTGCTGGCTTCTCTTGCTTCCGCTTCTTTTTTTGCCTCGATCTCTATTCAGCGAGGATAACGAAATCGACACTGCGGTTAGGGAGACCTTGAAATGCATAAAGATGACTCCTCGAGACCTCTGTTTCCGAAACGATTATCTGGAGAGAGACGCCTTCAGGTTGGAAGTTGTCGACCGTCTGATGAAGAACCCGTTGAAGATGATTTCATACTCCCGGGAGCTGTCGTTGTCCCTGCGGGAATCGTCGGATGCTGTCAGCCTGCTTCGAATCGCCGCCCGGGAAATTTCAATTGTTGACGCCACCCAGGGGGAGATAGTCGATACAATAAGCGAGTGCTGGTCCGGGGGTGACCCCGAAAAAGTGGCCGCAATCCTGTTTCGACAGCAGCCGAAGGAACGTTTCTGGAAAAGGAGACACAAGGAGTTCGTAAAAGACCTGAAAGGATTGCCTCCCAAATTGAGAGAGAGCCTGGTCACTTTTCTCGATGGTATCAACCTTTTACATCTGGCCTCGGAACTGACCTTCGAAGCTCTCAGTGAGGCGGAATATGACTCCCTCCGTTACGGCATCGGTCTGCTTCTGAGCGAAGACGAATTTGATGAATTCAAGACTGTCGAGGAGCTTGACAGTCTGGAGAAGTTGGGAGAGCGGTGGGCCGAGAACATCATTCACCTAGCTCTAAAAATAGAAATCTCATCGGCGTTCAGTTGCGCATTCGCCGGGATTGAGAAAATCGAAGAAGGAATCGAGCAATTTCGAAACCTGCCACCTGAAGAGTTTGAAAAGGTGAAAAAGAAGGATGGCTTTCTGTTCCGGTCGTTGACGCCTCTGGGAGCGGTTGTAATTGGCGACCACGCCTCCCAAAACTACTCAGGTGAGGTCTTGTTGGGACTCGATTTGGGGGGGGATGACTGCTACAATCTGAGATTCAAACGGGACCGAAACGTCACCATCATTATTGACTTAGGTGGTAACGACATCTACAGAGTTGAGAAGGATAACAATTACATCTATACCGGATATTCGAGAGAGTTGATTCCAAAACCGGTGGGGATCTGTGGATACGAATTCATCTACGATGAAGAGGGCGATGACATTTACTACAGCTCGAACTTCTCTTTAGGCGCAGCGCTTCTGGGAATTGGGCTTCTGTGGGACAGAAAGGGAAATGACGCTTACTTCGGTGACACCTTCTGCATGGGTGCCGGCTGTTTTGGAATCGGCATCCTTCGAGATGACCAGGGAGATGATCACTATAACGGTGCTCTTTTCTCTCAAGGCTTCGGCTTCATCGGTGGCTTCGGAGCTTTAGTGGACAGCGACGGAAACGACAGCTATTTCACCGGCAACAAGTACAAGGATGTATTGCGATACCACGACCACTATCTGACCTTGTCTCAAGGTTTCGCTTACGGGATAAGACCGCTGATGTCGGGCGGAGTCGGGCTCTTGGCAGATTTAGGGGGGAACGACACTTACATCTCCGATATCTTCGGACAGGGTTCGTCCTACTGGTGGGGCTTCGGGGGCTTAGTCGATTTCTCCGGCAATGACCGCTATCTCTCGTTTCAATATGCTCAAGGCGCGGGAACCCATATGACGGTGGGAATCCTACTTGATGAAGAAGGAGACGACATCTATTATTCTAAGGGAGTGTCCCAGGGTTGTGGGCATGATTTAGCCACTGGTCTGCTGTGTGACCTCTCTGGAAATGACAATTACAACGCCTATGATCTGTCTCAGGCGGCTGGCTCCGCAAACGGGCTGGGAATGTTGATCGACCTCAAGGGGAATGATGGTTACTACGTCAAGTCTTCCCGTAACACTCAGGGTTACGGCAATCCCCGCCGTGATTACGGTTCGATCGGTATTTTCTTGGATCTTGAGGGGAAAGATCACTATGAGGGAGGGAAAGGTAAAGATGGCTCTTACTGGAACTACTCGAAATGGGGCATAGGCATTGACAAGTAGCTCATTGTCTTTGCGGAAACAATGTAGCGGAAACTTTTAAGTTTCCACCCAGGAAAGGTAGCTTAATCGAGAAGAGCCTCCATGGCAGCAACCCGGCGCGAGAATTCTAGAGTACTCCCGCGGATTCTCATCCTTTTCTTGACCGCTTTAGTTGTGGCCTCTCCGGTTTTCGGGCAACAGGAGCAACAGGCGGTTTTGGATTCCCTCTGGATTAGAGCCTCCTCCGGGGAACTCAAATATCGGAATCTGGTTGAACCATCGAAGAAGGCGTTGGCGGAGATGCCGGAACAATCTGTTCCCTACCTGGTGGGAAAGTTGGACACCAGAAGTGCCCGGGAGATGCATACCCTGGTTGACATCTTCAAGAAGATCGGGCCGGCGGCGGTTGAGTCTTTGGTGGAAGCTTTGTCTTCTGACAACCACGATGTAGTGCGTTTGGGCTGTCGCTGTTTGGGGCCGATCAAAGATAAGAGGGCAACGCCACCTCTTCTGAACCTGTTCCTCGAGGAGGATTTCAGGGTGCGCTCGGCGGCGGTTAAAGCCGTTGGTGAAATCGGAGACACTATTGCCACCGAGGAGGTCATTCAGATGCTCTGCGACAGCACCGAGACAGTTCGCAAATCGGCCTCTGTTGCTCTGGGCAAGATCGGGCACAGGAAGGCCACGGGACCTTTGATAACTGCCCTGGGAGATGAGCATTTCAGCGTGAGGTACACAGCGGTCAACTCCCTGGCGAGCCTCTCTCCGGAGGCGAATGAAGAACTGCTCAGGGAGCTCGAGAATCTGCTGCAAAGGAAAGAGAGTCAAAGCCTAACAGAGGGTGAAAGCTTCCACCTATATTTTGTAGTACAAGCTTTGGGAGAAATCAAAGAGAAAAAAGCGGTCGCATTTCTTCAGAAGCTCGTGCGGGTGGATGATGACTGGGCTTGTCGAGCTTTCGCTGCTGAGGCTTTGGGTGAGATTGGTGAGATTACGGTAGTGTTTTCATTAGAGGAGGCTAGAGAGAAGGAGAGGAATCCGTTTGCGCTGACTAAGATCGAGAGTGCGATCGAGAAACTAAATGAGGAG
>JBHIBM010000205.1:0-4331 GCA_046759085.1 Candidatus Zixiibacteriota bacterium | reverse complement strand
GTTACCCTCCAAGTGGAGGCTACTGGTAACCGTCTTCTGGGGATTGGCGGCCTCCAGGGCGCTTGAGAAAATCTGTCTGGCGTTGTCTTTGAGTCGATCGGTGCTGTTCATCTTTTCAAATCCTCCCGGGGGACCTTTGGAAAAACCTCAAACCCTGTCACGGAGCTAACTTTCCGGCTAAAGTCTCGGTCATATATTAATGAGCCCCGGGAGCTTTTGCAAGCAGCAATTCGTTTGCGGCAACGGGTTTCTCAAGTGTCTGCTCTGGTGTCCCTGAGCGGTGAGGGTCTGAACTTCCGCTTCTCCTCATTGATTCTCTACCCTCCAGCCTGCATAAATTGGTTGCAATTTTGACGGTTAATCGTAAATTTAGGCTTCAAAACAGTCGAGAGTTTCTTAGGAGATTATGAATAGCGAGATCTACGATACCGAAGTCTACCGCAGATTCTACGAGAACTTCAAGCCTCTCTTGGACGGGGAAAACATCAAGCATGTCGACCTCAAAAGGATCAGAGAGGACGCCATCAGGACCGGCACCAGAACCAAATTCGGCTCTTACGGTTGGCGCTCGGCGGTCTCCAGCAGGGTTGCTCCCCGGACGGTCTATTTGGGGGACAAAGGGGTGAGGTTGCCGAAGGTGACCAGCCTTCAGAGGGACATCATCGAGAAATCCCCCGAGCAGCTGCACAAGGTCCTGCATCTCATGCGGACTTTGCCCTTCGTTCACATACGACGACAGATGGGCAATAACCCCGAATACAATCCAATATGCAACCTCTACGTCTCCATCGCCGACAACAAGAACTATCGCATCGCTTACATGTGGGGCAACACCCTGCGCAAGCCGGATAAAAAGCCGGGGCCGGAGTTCGTCATGATTCACATCCCGGAGGAGCATCACTTACGTCAGCAGGTTCTGGTCTTGCCCGAATACAACATCAACATTGCCCTGGGAACCGACTACATGGGCGAGGACAAGAAAGGTTTTCTGAGGCAGGCCATGTGGTATGCCGATGAGCACGGCCTTTTGGGATTGCACGCGGGAACGAAGTTTGTGAGGGTGCGAGATGCCAAGGATGACAAGCTGAAGACATACGGAGTATTTCTCTTTGGCCTGTCCGCCACCGGGAAGTCGACCTGGTCATGTCATCAGTTAGGTCTGGATCACAAGAGGGGAGAGAAGACCGAGGTTGCTCAAGATGACATCGTTTTTTTGAGAAAGGACGGCTCCGCCCTGGGGAGCGAGGTCAACTTCTTCGTCAAAACCGACGTCGAGAAAAATACTCAGGAGGCGATGTACTATGCCCTCATCGACAAGACTGCCCTCCTGGAGAATGTCATGATCGACGCCGAAGGCAATCCCGATTTCTTAGACGAACACCTCTGCGCCAACGGCCGGGCGGTGATCCGCAAGGACAGGCTGAAAGTCAAGAGGGGCCGCAAGCTGGTGGGAATAGACGCCAAGGGCATAGACATGCCCTCCCTGGACAATCTTGACGGTTTGATCTTCGCTTTCATCACCAGAAGAAACACCATCATGCCCTTCGCCCAGGAGTTGACCCCGGAGCAGGGGGTGTTGGCCTATCTCTGGGGGGAATCGACTCACAGTTACGCCTCCCAGCCTGCCCGGGCCGGCGAGTCGGTCAGGATGGTCGGCACCGATCCTTTCATCATCGGCTCCCGGGCCAAGAAGGTCAACCACTTCTACGACATCGTCATGGACCTGATTGACAACTATCCCGGAAAGGTCAAATTCTTACTCTACAACACCGGCGGAGTCGGGGAGATGATCGAAGAGTATATGGACGGCGACATTAAAAGGAAGAAAATGATTCGCAAGGTCGACCGGGTTCCCATAAACCTGATGGCCGACATACAGAGGGGGGATCTGCGGGGCACCAATCGTTACGAGATGGGCAGATTAGGGAGAAGGGAAATCGTGCAGTGCGGAGAATGGGATCTCTCTCAGTTTGACCCCAAGAACTCTTACTCCGAAGAGCTGATGGATGATCTGAAATACGACCTCTTCGAGGGGCGGATGCAGTTCACTGAGGAGATCGCCAGCGAAGGACTGAAGGGGGAGATCATCAAAGCCGCCGAGGAGAGTTTTAAACTCATCAAGGGCAAACGCCCCAAGGCCAAGAAAGTCCCCACCGAAACTACCGAGGCTCAAGAGGTGGGGGAGTCAGAGGAGGAGGTTGCAGTTGCCCTCCCGCTGGAGTCGAAGAGCAGACCTCGCCGCCCCAATCGCGGCAGACACAGATAAAAAAGCAAACAGTAGACAGTAGACAGTAGACAGTAGATAGGGAACAGGGAACAGGGAATAGGGAATAGGAGATAGGTTGTAGCGGAAACCTTCAGGTTTCCAAAGATAGCAGACAGAGAATACTATCTAGCTGGGGCAGGAGTTGCACTCCTGCCCCTTTGCCTTTCGCTGGGCTAGAAAGCCCAGTCTATTCCATTAGAAACAACATCAAAGAATAGCCGGGGCGTTCCTGCCCTGGAGCGGACTGACCGTGAAAGGGTGGGGGTTCAACCCCCACCCTAGCTGTTTGGCAGCTCTGCTCCTTTCTACCGAATGGCCGGGGCATTCCTGCCCCGAACCTGCTGGGTGGCGTCAGATGCCCACATCTGACGCAAACTGTCGAATGTGGGCATTCGACAGCACCGTTTCACATCCCCTCGTGGCCCAGGTTGTCTCAACCTGGGGTTTGATTCTCCTGATGGTTTTTCTCGTCGTTCTCGATCATCCCGTCCTTGAGCTTGATAATCCTCTTGGTTCTCCGAGATATTTCCGGATCGTGGGTGATCATCACCACGGTGTTCCCCTGCCTCCACAACTCCTCGAATATGTTGATGATCTCTTTGCCGGTCACGGAATCGAGGTTTCCGGTGGGCTCGTCAGCGAGGATGATGGAGGGATTATTTGCCAGCGCGCGAGCGATGGCGATCCTCTGCATCTCCCCGCCGGAGAGCTCCGAGGGGAGATGATTGCGTCTCTCCACAAGACCCACCCTATCCAACATCCCCTCCACTCTCTTACGCCTCTTCTTGAAGGAGAGTCCCGCAAAGATCAGAGGCAGCTCCACATTCTCGTAAACGCTGGCGTAGTTCAGGAGGTTGAAATTCTGAAAGACGAAACCCATCTTCCGATTGCGGATCTCGGCCAGTTGGTTGGGATGCAGCTTGCTGACCTCTTTCCCCTCTAAGGCATAGTTACCGCCGGTGGGGACATCTAGGCAGCCGATGATGTTCATCAGGGTGGACTTGCCGGAGCCGGAGGGTCCCATTATGGATATGAACTCGTTGGGCTGGATGAAAACGTCGATGTTCCGCAGGGCCTCCACCTTCACCTTGCCGGTGTCGTAGACTCTCCATATGCTCTTCATTCTTATCATAGGAGTTTACCCAAAGCTAAGCCTACTCGTATCTCAGCGACTCCACCGGGTCGAGCTTGGAGGCTCTCAGGGAAGGGAAATAGCCGGATGCCACCCCGACGATCCCCAAAGCTACGGCGGTGAGCAGGGCTATCTCCGCCGAGACGACCGGTTTGCCCAGCCACTGCAGACCCTCCTCCTTCACCGGTATTTTCTCCAGGATTTTGGTAATAGTGAAAGAGGTGGTCATCCCCATGGCGCCACCGAAGGCCGAAATGACGATCGCCTCTAAAAGAAACTGCCACATGATGTAGCCCCTCCTGGCGCCTAAGGCCAGCTTGATTCCGATCTCCTTGGTGCGCCTTCTCACAGTCACATACATGATGTTTGCCACCCCCACTCCGGCGATCATGAGAGTCAATCCCCCCATTATCCCCAGAAAGACTTGGATCCCCAAAAGGACCTTGTCAAAGATTTTCCTTCCCTCGATCACATCCCATATCGAGAGAGCTCTCTTGTCTTCAGGGTCGAACTTATATTTCCTCCCCAGCACCCGATAGACCTCCCTTTCAACGAACTTCACTCTCTTTGGGTCCTTGGGTTGATAGACGATGTTGCTCAGATAGGGCCACCGCGACGAGTAGATGGTCTTGAAAGTGGTTGCCGGTATGGTCGCCTTGTTGACGTCCGGGCCGCTGTACATCCCCATCTGCATCTTCTCCACCATCACCCCGATCACGGTGAAGGGGATATTGTCCAAAAGCAGGGTCTTGCCGACGGCCTCTTCCTGGCCAAACAATTTCTCCTTCAACTCGTGTCCCAAGAAGATCACCCTTCTTCTGTTCTTCATGTCCAGCTCGTTTAGGAAGCGCCCACCCCTTTGGGGAATGTGGGCTCGCATTTTTTCAAAGGAGGGATAGACCCCGCTGAGATGTTCGGAGATGGTCTTGTCTT
>JBHIBM010000204.1:0-4333 GCA_046759085.1 Candidatus Zixiibacteriota bacterium | reverse complement strand
AAGCAAAAAAGACCTCTTGAAAGCTATCGAGGGACACCTCCTCGGCGAGGCTCAACTGATGGGACGCTACGGCCGCTGAGGACCCTGCTGAAGAGTTGACTTAGCCCGCTTAGCCGAAGTCAAATCAAAAAAGTTGTCCTGAAAACAGAGGCGAGGCGAAGATACATCCAGCCTCGACCTCCTCTCAAAAGTTTTTCTAAAAATCAGTTGACATCATCCCGCTTGATTTCTAAAATGAAATATGCGTAAGGCTATCGCGGTAATTCCCGGGAGCGATACCTTCACCAGATTTGCAGGGATTCAATATTTTAGCTGGTGGAACAAGTAAATCATCCAAGGTTTCGAGTATATCTTGAGACTACGATTCCCAGCTATCTGGTCACTCGTCCCAGCCGGGATTTGGTAGTGGCTGGACATCAGCAAGTGACCTCCGAGTGGTGGGAAAGCGCAAAGGAGCGCTTCGAACTGTTCGTATCGGAGGCGGTCCTGCAAGAGATTATTTTGGGAGAGCCTGAAATGGCTGCTCGGAGGCGTGAAATAGTGGAGGAATTACCTATCCTCGAATTGAATGAGGATGTCAGGCATTTGGTGCGAGCCTACGAGAAGGAGCTGGGCATGACAGGGCAGGCAAAGGCTGATGTCATCCATATCGCTTTCGCCGTTGCATATGAAATGGACTATTTGGTAACTTGGAACTGCGCTCACATCGCAAACGGTGAAGTGATACGGAGACTTCTGCAGATAAATCAACGCCTAAATCGTCCGACGCCAATCATACTCACACCAGAGGAATTGCTGGAGACCTCTGGAGGAGAGAAGAAGTGAGAAAAGACCCGATTGTGGAGGAAATCCATCAGATACGCCAGAAGTTACTGGAAAAGTGTGACGGTGACCTTGAGAAGCTGATGGAATATCTTAAGTCTTGCGAAAAGGAACATCAAGCTCAGGTTGTCACCAGAGATGAGCTCAAGAAGCGGGTGGCTATTTGAATTCAGAGTTGTATCAGGAACCATCGAGTTACTTAGAGACAATGACCTCGGGTAGCCCAATGGTCTCTGCTGTTGAGTCTAATGCACTCTTGAGGTATGTCCAAAAATCGGTTGACATCCGCCCCTTCGATCTTTAAGATGAAATATGCGTAAGGCTGTCGGGGTAATCCCAGCGAGATATATCTCCAAGAGGTTTCCGGGGAAAGCGCTGGTGAACCTTCTGGGCAAGCCGATCATTCAACACATCTACGAGAGAGCGTCGGGGGCGAAGTCCCTCGATTATCTGGTTGTTGCCACCGATGATGAGAGAATCTACGACTGCGTGCGCTCCTTCGGGGGGAACGCCCTCATGACCTCCTCCGAACATCTCACCGGGACCGACCGTATCGCTGAGGTCGCCTCTAACCTGGATTGCGAGATAGTGGTCAACATCCAGGGCGATGAACCGCTGTTGAAGCCCGAGGTGGTCGACAGCCTGGTTCGAGCCCTCTCCACAGATGAGCAATTGAACATCTCCACCGCTGCCTGCTCGATTGAATCCGCAAGGGAACTGCGAGACACCAACATCGTCAAGGTGGTGACCGACAATTCCGGTTTTGCTCTCTATTTCTCCAGGGCTCCTATCCCCTATTCCCTCAATAACCTGAGTGGAGACATGAGCAGAATCTTTTCCACCAACTCCTGCCGACCTCTTAAGCACATCGGCGTTTACGCCTACCGAAAGGATTTCCTGCTGAGATTCTCCAAGCTCCCCCAGACTCCGCTGGAGAATCAGGAGCATTTGGAACAACTGCGAGCCCTGGAAAACGGCGAAAAAATAAGGGTGATAGTCTACGACTATCATCCGGTGGCGGTCAATTTGCCGGAGGATATTCCCAAGGTTGCCGAGATGCTGAGAGCCGGCCTATGATGTCGAAGAGAAATACAAAGTATATTTTCATCACCGGAGGGGTCGTCTCCTCGTTAGGGAAAGGGATTGCGGCCGCCTCCTTGGGTTTGCTCTTGAAGTCTCGCGGTCTCAAGGTGACCCTGCAGAAGCTCGATCCTTACATAAATGTCGATCCCGGAACCATGAACCCCTTTCAACATGGGGAAGTCTTCGTTCTGGATGACGGCGCCGAGACCGACCTCGATTTGGGGCATTACGAGCGTTTCATCGACGTCAACTTGAACCAGAATGCTAACGTAACAAGCGGGCAAGTGTACGAAGCCGTCATCTCCCGTGAGAGGCGGGGAGACTACCTGGGGGCGACGGTGCAGGTCATTCCCCACATCACCAATGAGATCAAGAATCGTATCCGCAAAGCCGCCGAAAACGATAACGAGATCGACGTGGTCATAACCGAGATCGGCGGCACCGTGGGCGACATCGAATCCCTCCCCTTCCTGGAGGCCATCCGCCAGATGGGCCTGGAACATGCGGATAACGACACTCTGTACATCCACCTGACCTTGGTGCCTTATATTGATTCTGCCGGGGAGCTGAAAACCAAGCCGACTCAACACTCCGTCAAGGAGCTCCGCGAAATCGGCATCTCCCCAAATATACTCGTCTGCCGGACCGGGAGGCCCCTCACCAAAGCGGCCAAGGACAAGATAGGTCTGTTCTGCAATGTCCCTCCCGAGGCGGTGATCCAGGACCTCGACGCCGAGACCATCTATGAGGTGCCTATCCTCTTTCACGGGGAGCTGCTCGACAATCTGGGGGTGCATTATCTGGAGCTTCTCTGCAAAGACTTAGACTTGAGCTTCTGGCGCAAGACTGTGGACCGGATCAAGAATCCCAAGCACTATGTAAAAATCGCGATTTGCGGCAAATACGTTGATCTAAAAGATGCATATAAGAGCATCATTGAATCCTTCATTCACGCCGGTGGGGAAAACGACACCAGGGTGGAGATAAAGTGGGTCTCCTCGGAGCAGGTCAAAACCGAGGGAGCAGCAGTGCTCTTTGACGACGTCGATGGGGTCCTGGTTCCGGGTGGCTTTGGAGAAAGGGGCATTGAAGGGAAAATCGAAGCTGTTCGTCACCTCCGCGAAAACAAGATCCCGTTCCTTGGAATCTGCCTGGGGATGCAGTGTGCCACTGTCGAGTTTGCCCGCAACGTTTGCGGCTTAAAGAAAGCTCACAGCTTCGAGTTCGATCGCGAAACCGCTCATCCCGTAATACACTTAATGGATGAGCAGAAGAAGGTCACCGAGATGGGCGGCACCATGCGCCTGGGTGCTTATCCTTGCATCGTCGAAAAGGGAAGTCTGGCTCATCGGATCTACGGAAGCACTCAAATCTCGGAGAGACACCGCCATCGCTACGAATTGAACAACGATTATCGGGAAAGCCTCGTGGAGAAGGGACTGATACTCTCTGGTCTGTCTCCCGACAGGTTGTTGGTCGAGATTGTAGAACTGAAAGACCATCCCTTCTTCATCGCCAGTCAGTTTCATCCGGAGTTGAAATCCCGTCCAACCAGAGCCCATCCTCTCTTCCGCGAATTCGTAAAAGCTGCCCTGAAATACAGACAGTCTCGAACGGAACCGACGGAGGCTGGGGAGGTATACGTCTCTCATACCTCCAGCTCCAAGGACACCGTTTGAAATCCTGCCTGCCAAGAAAAACGAAGCGAAGAGCTCCGGCCTCTTCTCACTAGGTTGAAGAAGATTTGACAAGAGTCGTACAGATCGGTGATGTAGGAATTGGCGGCGGCAACCCGTTGGTCTTGATGGCCGGTCCCTGCGTGATCGAGACTGAGGAGATTACCTTAAGGACTGCCGAGAGAGTTAGGAAACTCGGGGAGTCTCACAATCTTCCCGTCATTTTCAAGTCCTCCTATCTTAAGGCCAACCGTTTGAGCGTCAATTCCTACAGCGGGCCCGGAACGGAGAAGGGCCTGGAAATCCTATCAAAGGTTAAGAGGGAATTTGAGCTTCCGGTGCTGACCGACGTCCACACTCCCGGGGAGGTAGGTGCCGCCGCCGAGGTGGTTGACGCTCTCCAGATACCCGCTTTTCTCTGCAGACAAACCGATCTAATCAAAGCCGCCGCCGAGACCGGGCTACCCTTAAACCTCAAGAAAGGTCAATTCCTGGCGCCGGAGGATATGAAATTCATTGCCGAAAAGGCTGAGTCTTTCGGAAGCAAGAACATCCTTTTGACGGAAAGGGGCACAACCTTCGGTTACCACGACTTAGTTGTCGACATGCGCTCCCTTTTGATAATGCGGTCTTTAGGTTACCCGGTGGTCTTCGACGCCACCCATAGTCTGCAGCTACCGGGCGGTGGAGAAGCCAGCTCCGCAGGTCAACCCCAGTTTGTGATTCCGATGTCAAAGGCGGCGGTCGCTTGT
>JBHIBM010000203.1:0-4380 GCA_046759085.1 Candidatus Zixiibacteriota bacterium | reverse complement strand
CGATTCAGTTTGAAGAGGTTCATTGGCTTTCTCCGGAAATAAATGGTCCTCTCAGCGAAGTTGCAGAATCCCTGTTTTGAAAGTCAACTCTCTTGACTTCGCAGTGAAAACATAATATCATAATATTGTTAAATGGACGCAAACTATTTTTCAGCTCCATCTTCTGACCATTTTGCGTATAGCAGAGTGAATTCTGGCAACCCCAGACTATTCCATATCATACAGATCGTGGACTAACCTTGACTAAAGCGGAGGAGCTTATTTGAAAGAGAAGATAAAAAGCACCGTCTCGCACCTCAAGAGAAGTGGCGTGGATTATGCGGACCTCCGTCTGGTGAGAAAGACTACGGAGTCCATCGCGGTAAAGAATAACAACGTGGAGTCTCTCTCCCGGGACGAGAATTACGGATTCGGGATAAGGGTCCTTTACTCCGGGGCCTGGGGTTTTGCCTCCAGCAGTATCGTCACCCCGGCGGAGATGAAACGGGTGGCCGACGAGGCCATAGAAATCGCCAAGGCCAGCGCCACCACCCTGAAAAAACCGGTGCTCCTTGCAGAATGCGACCCCTATGTTGACACCTACACCAGCAAATATGAGATCGACCCTTTCTCAGTGCCTCTGGAGGAGAAGATCGAGTTGCTTCTGGAGGTCAACTCCATTCTGCTGAAGGACAGAAGAGCCAAGGTAGCAAAAAGCAGTATGGACTTCTACAACACCCGAAAATTCTTCGCCTCCACCGAGGGAGCCCTGCTGGAACAGGAAATCTTAGAATCCGGGGCGGGTATGGAGGTTACCGCCATCGAAAGCGGAGAGGTGCAGAAGAGATCTTATCCCAGCAGTCACGGTGGGGATTTTGCCACCAGAGGGTATGAGTTCGTGAAGGCCATGGCTCTGGTCGGTAGCGCCGAGCGGGTTCGGGAGGAGGCGGTGGCCCTGCTCAAAGCCAGACCCCTCCCCAGCGCCGAGGCCACAATCATAATCACCGGCGCCCAGATGGCGCTGCAGGTGCACGAATCCTGTGGTCACCCCACCGAGCTCGACCGCGTCTTAGGGACGGAAATTAGCCTGGCCGGTGGAAGTTTTCTCACCCCGGACAAACTCGATAGCTTGCAGTACGGCTCCAAGGTGGTCGACATCACCGCCGATGCCAGCCTGGAGGGGGGGCTGGGGAGCTTCGCTTACGACGACGAGGGAGTGAAAGCCCAGCGGAGCTACCTCGTCAAGGAGGGGAGATTCGTCGGCTACCTCACCTCCCGAGAGACCGCCGCGGTCTTGAATCAACGGTCCAACGGCACCATGCGGGCCGACGGCTGGAACCGCTTGCCCTTAATCAGGATGACCAACATCAATTTGGAGCCCGGGGAGCCCTCCTTAGAAGAGCTCATCGCCGACACCAAAAGCGGCTACCTCTTAGACACCAACAAGAGCTGGTCAATAGATGACCAAAGGTTGAACTTCCAGTTCGGGGTGGAGATCGCCTGGGAGATAAAAAACGGTAAGTTGCGAGAGATATTCAAAAATCCGGTCTACACCGGAATGACCCCGGAATTCTGGAACAGCTGTGATGCCGTCTGCAACCGGAAAGATTGGCACCTCTGGGGAGTTCCCAACTGCGGCAAGGGGGAGCCGCAGCAGGTGATGCACGTCGCTCATGGAACCTCTCCAGCTCGGTTTCACAACGTAAAGATTGGGGTGAGCAGATGATCGGAAAGGACAGAATATTTTCAACCCTGGAGGCGATTCTGAAGAAATCCCCGGCGGAACAGACTGAGGCGGTCTTCATAGGCACCACCTCCGGCCTCACTCGATACGCCAATTCCACCATCCATCAGAATGTCGCCGAGACCGACAGCAAGGTCTACTTCCGCACCTCCGTGGGAAAAAAAACGGGGGTGGCCTCCAGCAACTCCTTCGTGCCTGGGGACTTGAAGAGGACCCTCTTGAACTCTTACTACATCGCCGAAAACCAGAGGGAGAACCCCGATCTGCCGGAACTGCCCCCTAAGGCCACATACCCCAAGTTGCAGACTTACCTTAAGAGCACGGCTTCATTCACCCCCAGACAGAGGGCCGACAAGGTAAGGAGGATCTTCAAGAAGGCGTCGAAATACGACTTAGATATTGCCGGTTCCTTCTCCACCAGCCATTCCGAGATCGCGGTGGTAAACTCCAAGGGGGTGAGGGCCTATCAGTCCCTGACCGGGGCCTCCATAAACGTCATAGCCCTCTCGCCAGACAGCTCCGGCTACGCCGAGGGGTTATCGCGAAGAGTGAGGGACCTCGACTTCGAGGCCATCGCTGATACTGCCATCAAAAAATGCCTCGATTCTAAAAGCCCCCAGGAGATAAAACCGGGCAGATACGATGTCATCCTAGAACCGTGTGCGGTGGCATCGATAATGGAGTGGCTCAATTACATCGCCTTCGGAGCCAGACAGCTTCACGAGGGAACAAGCTTCGTCTCCGGAAAGATCGGCAAGAAGGTGTTGGGGGAGAACATCACCATCTACGATGACGGCAACGACGGGGGCGGTATCGCCTTTCCCTTCGACTTCGAGGGAGTTCCCAAAAAGAGGGTTTATCTGATTCAGAAGGGGATTGCAAAGGGGGTGGTGCATAACAGCCTCACCGCCATCCGTGATGAGGTGGAATCGACCGGACATGCCCTCACCCCGGAATACCCGGAAGACCCCATGGCTCTGAATCTCTTCGTGAAGGGAGGCAACTCCTCCCTCAGAAGGATGATAAGTTCTGTGGAGAGAGGTCTTCTGATAACCCGTTTTCATTACATCAACGGTTACCTGGACACCACCAAGGCTTTGATGACCGGCATGACCCGAGACGGCACCTTCCTGATCAAGGAGGGGAAAGTCAAACACGGGGTCAAGAATCTGCGTTTCACCGACAGCATCGTCAGAGCCTTCTCCAACGTCGTCACGCTCTCGCGGGAACGCCAAGTAATCAACTCCTGGTGGCAGGATATCGGCAGCCTGGTATGTCCAGCGATGCTGGTGAAGAATTTCAACTTCAGCGGGAAGACCGAGTTTTAGAGCTGGCGGTCATTTACACAGAAGCAAGCCCGGGCCTCTGTTTTTTGACAGCTGAATCGATTTTGGAACTCCTCTGGGAAGAGGCCGCCTCTGGCGGAAAAGGAGGCTTTTTGTTGTGAAAAGAAAGTTACTGTTGCAGCTGCTGCTGGCTGCCCTCCTTGCGACTTTTCTTTACCCTGACGCTTTCTCACAAACGCTGTTCGGCGTAAGGTTCAGCGGTTCACATCAGGAGGCCTTGCCTGCTGATTTCGGGGCAGATCGCCCCAGCATCTCCTTCGGAAGCTTTCTGGGGAAAGATATCAACGCCAAGGAGACCATCTACTTCGGGGTGGATTACGCCAGCTTCAGGGTGGAAGGCCAACCCGGGGGCCAAGTTTATTCCCGGCGATTCATCCCCTGGCTGGGGCTGCGCTAGGTGTAAGGACAAGGTCAGCCCGGCTTTGGTGCTGGAGGTGTTCAAAACCTATACGAAACTGAAGCACTCTCAGGGAGCAGTGTATTCGGAGGGGGATTTAGAGTACTTGGAGAAGCTTTACGCCCCCTGGGGATTTATCCCCTCTTTCTATGCGGAATACGTCTATTCTCGAGCTTTCTCCCTCTCCGGGCAGGCAGGCCTAAAATTCTCTTACTCCAAAGCCAGCATCTCTGGAAGCTCCAACTTTCAGGACGGGGAGACCAAATTCAAAGGCGTCCTCGGCTTCGTCTCCATCATCCTAAACTTCCGGTGGCAGCGACGCTGATTGAAACCTCCTCTCCTTGAATCCGTATAGGCAGATGTGGAGGCTTTACCTCCGGCTGAGTTTCTCAACCGCTGAAGGGAGGAGGTTATTTATGAAAACAAAGAATAGACTGGCTCTCCTGTTATCTTGCAGCCTTCTGTTCCCGTTTCTGGCATCATCCACCCCCGCTGCTAAAACCCTGGTCAAGTTCGATAATATCCGTGAGGAGAAAATTTATATGCAGGGCTTCACGATCGAGAAATCGACCGAGGTGGAGATCGAGGCCGTCGGGGCCAAGGGGAAGTCCAACGATTACATGGTCGCGACTGGATGGATAATAGATGCCGACACCAGGGAGTTGGTCTGGGCATTGACCGTCGACAGCTCCAGACCCAGTCGCCGCGACCAGGGCAAAAGGGAGGCTATGACGAAAATCACTCTCTCGCCAGGGGATTACGAAGCCTACTATTATGCTGGCGAGCATTATTACCACGACATCAAAATCCGAGGTGCCGGAGACCTCTTCGATTTTTTGGGGGATCTCTTCTCCGGAGACATAAGCCGCGACTGGGATCGGCTTTTGGAAGAATTTAAGATGGAAATCAAGGTG
>JBHIBM010000202.1:0-4385 GCA_046759085.1 Candidatus Zixiibacteriota bacterium | reverse complement strand
AGGATACTGGCTTCAGTGGAACATCATGAGTTTCAATCCCTTACAGGGTTTGTTTCCTGTTGTTAGCTGGCGTCGTCAGCAACTGGGTAATGACCTACTATGTTTCAATCCCTTACAGGGTTTGTTTCCTGTTGTTAGCTAAATCGACTCCTTTTCGACGATCTTGATGATCCTTGTTTCAATCCCTTACAGGGTTTGTTTCCTGTTGTTAGTCCGCTCTCTGTATTGCCCTTTTCTTGCACCCTCTGGTTCCGTTCTCCGACCATCGCTCTCGTCGCGAGCATTTTGCCTGCCTGAATTCATCCCACGACTTGATATCTCCCATTAGATCCCCCATGGGGTCGGATGTTCCTGAGTTCCGAGCATCCCCCAGCAATTTTATGTAAGCAGCGATGCTCGGAGTTTTTATCCCTTTCAGGGTTTGAATTGTATTGTGAATCAGAAACACTCCTGTATCCTACGATATTCACTTGTCAAAGACCTTGTCCCTGTGTGTTGCCCTTGTCAACTTGTCTTAAGTTACTTCATCTTTCGCCTCGCTGTCAAATCCTAGCAAGATCGCTCCCTCTGACAACGGCTGCACCCCGCCTATCCGCTCAATGCGCGCTACATCCCTCTCGCAGAGAAAATAGAAGCGCACACTGTCCTCCTCCGACTGGATGAGCTTGCTCAACCGTGCTTTCATCTTCAGGTAGTCGGACTCCTTCAGGCTGCACTCGAAGACGCTGTACTGCACCCATTGCCCATAATCTTTCAGTGTCTTCATGATCTTCGTCCGGCGACGGTCGTTCTGGATATCGTACGTGACGATCACAAACATGACTTTATTTGATCAGGAACGGCACGTAGCGCGGCACTTCTCCTCGCAGGGCCTTCGCCAAAATCCGTGCCTGTAGCTCAAAACAGCGCCGATAATCAGCCTTATATCCGAAGACCGGATGCTTGATTTCCATGCGCTTGCGTTCCTCATAAGCCTGGAGAAACGTCCTCTTCGCCCGATCCTTCATCCGATGAACCTCACCCGGATGAACTTCAAAGTCCTCTGGTCCCATCATCCGCTTGTTGATCAGGGTGAGCACCAAGCTGTCCACGATCACCGGGCGAAACTCCTCCATCAAGTCCAAGGCAAGCGCCGGTTTCCCGTATCTGTCGGCGTGCAGATAACCCACGTAGGGATCGAAACCCACCACCTGACAGGCGCTCATCATATCGTTAGTTAAGAGCACATATCCGAACGAGAGCAGCGCGTTGACCGGATCTGTGGGCGGCCGTCTGATCCGCCGTTTGAAGCTCCACCCCTCTGCTTTAATCCGTTGATTGAAGACACCAAAGTAAGCCGCGGTCCCTGCCCCCTCCAGACCGCGGATTTCATCCACCGAGTCGACCTGGGGAAGCTTCTTGAGTAGGGCCTTGATCTGGTCGATGGCTTTTTCTAACTCCCTCACAGAATCCTCACGCGCCGTCCGTTGAAGCAGTGTGCGCATGTTGAGGAGCTTGCCGCGCACGAATTCCCGGGCGAGCTCGGTCGTCCGGGCTGAGTCCTCTGATGCCCGAAACTGGGCTTTGCGCAAGATCAGGTTCTTACTCAGGGCCGGCTGGAAGCGGCCGAGGTATTTCCCGTAGGTCGACAGGTAAACGACCTCAATGCTGTGCTCCATTAGGGTGCGCAGTGCTGGCGAGGTGATGCTTACCCGGCCGAGCATTACGACCTGTTCGACCTTGATCATAGGCACGTCCAGCAATCGCTCGCGCTGCAACGTGACCTGAACCCGCTCACCGGTCACCCGCACGACTGCTCCTTCTTTGCTGACGTAGAGTGTGCTCATAGGGACTCCTCGGGCTCACGGTAGATCTTTAGTTTTGTGACTTCGCGAGGCAGGCAAATAGGATAGAGGCTGCAACCGTGACAACGCTTCGTGTAAATTGCCTCAGGTTCTCTTTCAATGGGGTTAGCCAGGAGAGCACGGACCTGCTCGATTGTCGTCACGGTGTATTCCCGAAGCGTCTCGTCGAAGATGACCTCCTGGCGGCGTTCCGAGGCGGCGTAGTAGATGAAGCCTCGCTCGATCTTTCTATCGAGCATCTCTTCCAGACAGAGCGCCTGGGCGCAGAGCTGGAGCTGATCATTCTTCCAGTCTCCTTTCCGTCCTCGCTTATACTCCACCGGATATATCTCACCGACCTTCTCTTCCACCAAGTCGGCAATGCCGATGAGGTGATAGCGATGGGAGTAGACATAGACCCGTCTCAATTGGAGGAGCTGGCCGCGTCGGGTGCGAATGGTTTGATGGACGCGCTCGTGGAGCAGTTCACCCTCGATGGTGTAGGGATTCTCTACAAACTCCCCGGCGATATGGATCCACCACCAGCGACGGGGACAATAGTCGAAGTGGTTGAGGGCGGAGATAGGTATACTCTCTTCGACGTTTCTCTGTTCGTTCACTTCACTCCCTCCGTCGCACCTAGATGACGAATATCTCATCGCTCTTTCGTAGATCCCAGGGGAGGGAGTCGAGAAAGAACGCATCTTGGTTGAAGGCAATACTCCACACTGCGCTGCTCAACGCCCCGCCAGACTGCCAAACACGCAGCTCATACACAGCAAATAGATGTGGCAGAGCCCGGCCCAACTTAATAGACGCGGGGTGCCTGTCTATGAACCAAGCGACGATTTGCTTACGGCGTAGCAACCTGTTTAACTTTTGCAATCGGACGGGCGGCTCGGTGACCAGTTGCAGTCCTGTAACTACTGTCACCTGCCCCTTGCGTCCCTGTACTTCTTCCTCATCTATTTCAAACCAGACCTTGCGACCTCTGTCCAGCAGACCGGTGAGCCGGAAGAAGCCATATACACCCAGTAGCTTGTCAGTACCGCGCTCAATAAGTTTACCATAGCGCCGTTCGTGGGCAACATCTTCAGGCCAGTTATCAACTAATCCTTCCAGTCGCTCCAGATAGACATCGGAAGATATCTCATCGAACACACCCCGGCGTAGCAGGAACATCAGGTTATACCGCTTGGCAGGGAAACCAGGATCAGTGTCTCGTTCATCCAGGATAGCAACCTCGAAGCCAGCCCCTCGGAAGGTCATCAGTGGAGCAACGATGCCCTCTTCCTCGTACTGCCGGTGCAATCCCCACGCCTGACCGCCTGTCTTACCGGTTAGTATCTTGATAACTGCATTCAAACCGTCATTGATACGTGGCCGGTCGTCGGGCTGAAACAGCCCCCTGATGAACCACTTGGCAGCATGAAACTCGGTTGGAGCATGTTTGCGCAGATAACGGACAAAATTCTCCGGCGACTGGTAGGCTTCGTCCATCAGCTCGTAGAGTTCCCGACGGGACAGCAGCCGGTCGGTCGGTGCTCTTTCGGTCAGGAAATGGTAGACATATTCTGGCACCAGGGCCAGCATCCAGTTGGGGATGGACAACGATTTCTCGTGGCGGGCCAGCCGGCCGAAGCGTTGCACAAACTGGCTGGCTGTACGCCCTTCGAAGATGAGCACGTCCTTCTCTCTTTCATCCTTGAAGTCAATGCCCACCTCGATAGTGGATGTGCCAACAGTGATGGGTTGACACAATGCTTCCTCTCGCTCTTGGGCCGAACTGAAGCCGTGGACTTCGCCCACCGGTCTATCCGGATAACGATCTCGGAAAGTTTGCGCCACGTTGATTGCCCCGGCCACTGCATCCAAGATGGTCACTACCCGAGCCTGAGGATAGTCATTTAAGAAGGTGTCTACTTGTTCAAGATGCTCAACCAACGCTTCCAGCCCTTTCCAGCGGGCCAGATCGGCCGGAGCGAGAGTCAGTCTCAACGGATAGGCAATGGCGCGAGCCTCTGGCTCATTTGACGTCTCCCCCTCTACGATCTCTACCCGCAATTTCAGCTTGTCTTGTAGCCAGGGCAGAATCAGCGAATCAGGGGTAGCTGAGGCGAAGATGAACACCCGGCCTTTGTCAGGATTGATAGCCTGCAATGCACCGACGAGAAAAGCCATGTCTGCGATTTGCTTGACATTGTACAAGTGGAACTCATCAAAGATGAATAACCGATAGATGTCCCCTACCAGCGTGAACAGTCGCTGGCTGATGCTGGTCGGTCCCTCATACAGGCCGAAGAAAGTGTAAAATAGGATGTCCGGGTTAGTCAACAGCGTAGGTCGCCAGTGCAGCAGCGTTTCCAACGTGTCACTGTGGCGTTTCAGGTCCAGCTTTACCTGCCAATCATCCAACTGGTTGCTGTCTACTCTCAGCAAACGATAATCACCACCCGGATCCAGCCAAGGTTGCAGTGCCCGCTCTTGGTCACGGATCAGCTCATTAGTAGGGTAAACTCCCAGTGCTGTCATATCCGTGTTAATGCTATAGGCATAGCTGGC
>JBHIBM010000201.1:0-4386 GCA_046759085.1 Candidatus Zixiibacteriota bacterium | reverse complement strand
CCAGGATGAAGACATTGGGGTTCAACTACATCGGTGTCGGCAGAAACCTCTCAGACTGAGTTCTTAACGTCTCCAGAACTGAGCAGCACTGAAAGCCCCCTTCAACCTGACAGGTGATTGGGGGTTGGTTGTCTTGGGGATATTTACTGTTCGTCCAACTCCCTTAAATTCTGGCCCAAACGCTATTTTGTCCCCTCCGCTTGAACTTCCCCCAAAAGCTTCCGATATACCGCTTCAGAGAGATGCAATCTTGAAGAGGGGAGAAGGATGCTCTATCTTGTCCCTGGAGGGGCCGGGTTCATCGGCTCCAACATCGTTGAGGTCCTGGTCAACCGCGGCCTGAGGGTGCGCGTTCTGGATAATTTCTCCTCCGGCCGCCGAGGGAATTTGGCCGGTTTTGGAGATAGAATAGAGGTTTTCGAGGGCGACATCCGTGATTACTGGACGGTCACTAACGCCATGGAGGGTGTGGGTATCGTCCTTCACCAGGCGGCCCTGCCCTCCGTGGAAAGGTCGGTTGACAATCCCTTGACCTCCAATGAGGTCAATATAAACGGGACCTTAAACCTGCTGGAAGCCGCCAGGCGAAACAAAGTCAGGAAGTTCATCTATGCCTCCTCTTCATCCATTTACGGCAACAGCAGCAGCCTTCCGAGACGAGAGGAGATGAAGCCTGAACCGCTTTCCCCTTACGCCATCACCAAACTGGCTGGGGAGGAGTACTGCATTACCTATCATCGTCTTTACGGATTGGAGACAGTCTGTTTGAGGTATTTTAACGTCTTCGGCCCCAGACAGAATCCCACCTCCCAATACGCTGCCGTCATTCCGAAGTTCATCATACAGCTCTCTCGGGGAGATGCTCCGGTGATCTACGGAGACGGAGAACAATCTCGGGATTTCACATACGTTTCCAACGTGGTCGAGGCCAACCTGTTAGCCTGTGAATCCGAGGGGGTCGCCGGCCAGATTATAAACGTGGCCTGTGGGGCTAGCTTCAGCTTGAATCAATTGGCGGCAATGTTAAACCAGATAATGGGAACTAATATCAAACCCCAATACGCCGCTCCAAAGCCGGGAGATGTGAGGCAATCGCTGGCGGAAATAACTAAAGCTCAACAGCTGCTGGGCTACCATCCCGAGGTGAACTTCCATCAGGGGTTGAGGCTCACCGTAGAACATCTGGTAGACAAGGTGGAAAAACCGGCCCTGCAAACCGCAATCAGCATTAGCGATCGATAATCCCCGGTGGATATTGTGTTACCGAGAATCACCCACCAGCCAGCATGAGCCACCGACTGCCGACTACTTACTACTGACCACTCACCATCCTCACCCGACTCACCTCTCTGATAACCCCGGTATTGATAGTCCTGATTGCGGGCGTGATTCTGTTTATTGTCATAGCAATCTATCTGCCGATATTTTATCTCGGTTCCGCCTTCAGGAAAGGGATGCATTAGCTCTTACTGGCAGACAGTGAATCCTTAAGGCCAGAACGAACTTCATTCAACAACCTCTTTTTTTCTTCTTCCGCAACAATCTACTCACTCACCCTCCAGTCTTCTCGAGTTGATGAATTTTTGACCTTGCACCTGAATGAGATTGGCTTGGCCGAAACCATTTACGGACGAATTGCGCATGATCGAGATCAATGAGCTTTTGAGCGTCGGAGGGATGATTCTCTCAGGGATCATTGGTGGGAAGCTTGCTCATCTTATTAAAGTGCCGAAGGTCACCGGCTACATGTTGATGAGTGATGAGCTGACGCATTCGTGCCCCGTTATCAGCCGCCACTAAACGCTGTTTTCGCAAGGAAATTCAGGAGGGGAACAGGCAGAGAGGTACTATTGCCTATCAACTATTAACTATTAACTATTAACCATGAACCCTTAACCTGCTTCCGCCGTTGGCGGAAGGAGAGACGGAGGGCGAGGGATTCGAACCCCCAATCCCTTACGGGAGGCGGATTTCAAGTCCGCTGCCTTACCAATTAGGACTAGCCCTCCGAACACAGATGCTGACAAGAGGAAATATAGACCTCAGCTTCAGTATATCAAGTCTAATCTTTGCCTGACCTCTTATCGTCCAATCCTTCTTGCCAGCCGACTTTTCTCCAAAAAGACCGCCCCCTCCGGACACAGCTCGTGGCAGCAGAGACAATTGATACACTTCTCGTAGTCAAAGGTGGGAATCTCCGAATCCGCTGAAATTGTATTCATCGGGCAGTTCTCCACGCAGGTGTTACAATTGGTGCACAGCTCTTGATTGATAGCGGGACGGATCCAGAAGTAGGGTTCTATTAATCTTATTATGAATCTCGGCGTTAATTTCCAGAACTTATTGGAGGGGGTTCTGAAATCTCTTGGCTTGACCTCTGATAGTCTCTCCCCGATGATTTCAATCTGGTTTAAATCACCGGTTCCCAATCCTCGCTCACTGGCCATTGCGGTCGTTGGAATCTGCCCCGGCTTGAATCCCATTATGCCGGCGGCAACGGCATCTATTGCCACCCCATCTGTTGAAGCCATAATCAATCCAAGGGTCTTCGGCTTTCCGGAAGAGGGACCGTCTCCCTCCATGGATAGAATTGCATCCATCAAATAGAGCGTCGGTTTAACCACACTGAAAATGTCAACCAGCACGGCTGAAAAATCGTTCGCCTTGGGAAACTTCTTGTGATATTCCGCCTTGCGCACCCCCGGGACGGCACCGAAGTTGTTCTTTACCGCTCCGGTCATCAAGGTCAAAACGTGGGTTTTCAGCTTCGGGAGGCTGATCACAAGGTCGAAGTCGAAAAGGGGCTTGGACAGTCTGTAGCAATTCCCGTTCACCCTTTTTTCATAGACACCGCTCGTCTCGAAGTTTATCAACGTTGCTCCCACGCTGGCGGCGGCGTCGCTCATCTGGGTGTTATTCCAGACCCGCTTCACCCCCTGGGTGGCACCTCCGGGCGAATCGCCGATGAAGACTTCACATCCGAGCTCCTGGAGCTGTCGGGCAACCGCAATCACAATTGTAGGGTGGGTGGTTATCGCCCGCTCCGGTCCCTTGGCGGAGAGTAGATTCGGGTTCAACAAAACTCTCTGACCCGACTTAGCGAATCTCCCCAATCCACCCAGGTTATCGAAAGACCGTTTCACTACCTCGTGAACATCCTCGAGGCGGTAGTCTTTACATCTGAGGAGGGAGACCTGTGACTTCATTTCCGACATCTCTTCACCGGCTATCAGGAGAAACTCAACCGACCTTGCGAGGAGGAACAGGACCCAATAGATCAGTTCCTCAACTGTTTGCGCTCGATTCTATTGAGGCGATGCAGCAGTTTCTCTCTCTGGACCCTGACAAACCGTTGTCCCAAATCAGAGGTCAAGTTCTCAAAACCAGACAGCGCCATCAAGGTCATCTGCCGGGCTCTGGATAAATCCTTGATACGATGTTCATACAATTTCGCAAGCTCTAAATGAAAATGCAGACAAAACGTTTGACCAGATTCTAAATATGCACCCCAGATCTCCTCGGCCTTGTCCCACAGAGAGAGTTTCTTGCAGCAATCCCCGAGAAGGAAGTGATATTCTCTTCTGAACTCTGCGGACAGTTGTCCCTCTGGAGTCTCCTCCAGAATAGAGGCGGTTTTATGATACTGTCCGGCGTTGTAAAAATGACGACCGAGACTCAGCAAGTCCACAGGATGGGTCAGGAAGTAGGGTCGATCTTCTCGAACAAGCTCGCAGGCGACGGCGGTCAGACCAACAAGAGAAACCAAATCATCACGGTTATGGTTAAACACCGGCACCAGCATTTCGGGATCGTTATCTCGCAGATAGTCGAAATAGATGTGCGGAATTAGATGTGAGGGTATGTCCTCTACTCTCTGAAAGTCTAAAAGCGCAAGCTCGAGGTGCGTTAAGGAACAATCCTTAAAGCGCCTCCTCCACAATCGTCTAGCGGGGAAAAGCAGATCGAGGTGTGGAAGATAATCCAGTGGTGACTTCAAACGATTCAAAAGGTAGCGAGCCGACAGGATGGAGGTGTCGAAGCATTTCCCGTTATATGTCACCAGATAGGAGAAGCCTCCGAGTCTCTCTGAAAGGAGGTGAAGAAGATTTGGTTCCTCGATGAAGTCGCGCATCAGGTATTGCTCGACGCATAAGCTGTCGTTCTCCAGATAGGCAACTCCAATCAAAAAGGCGAAAGTGCCGACCCCGCCTGAGAGGCTGGAGGTCTCAACATCGATGAAAGCTGCTCTCTTAAAATCGAATCCAGACAAGCTCTGGTCGAAAGTCAGAGTCTGAACCTCTTTCCCCGACAGGGCCAGGAGCTTTTGAAGCTGAAAGCTGCCATGATGGTAATCGAGATCATATTCCCATCTAACTGAAAAGCAAG
>JBHIBM010000200.1:0-4429 GCA_046759085.1 Candidatus Zixiibacteriota bacterium | reverse complement strand
GGGGAGCTGAAGCCGATACTGGACTGTCTGGTCACCCTCAAAAGGGAGGGGATCTGGACCGAGATCGTCTATCTGGTGGTGCCGACCTTGAATGACGACAGAAGAGAGATCGAGGCTATGTGCGCCTGGATTCTCGATAATCTCGGTCCTGATGTCCCGGTTCACTTCACCCGCTTTCATCCGATGTATCTTCTGAAGAATCTGCCTTCTACTCCGGTCAAGACGCTGGAGATGGCGCGCCGCACCGCCCTGAAGAAGGGCCTTAACTTCGTCTATATCGGCAATGTCCCCGGACACGAAGGGGAGAACACCTATTGTCCCAAGTGTGGGAAGGTTCTAATCGGGAGGACCGGCTTTTCGATTCTCTCAAACGATGTTGTCTCGGGGAAGTGTAAACATTGTGGGGAGATGATTCCCGGAGTCTGGTCCTAAAGACCGATAAAGCTTGTTAACTTGGGCAAACGCTCTCAGCTCACAAACGATGGCACCAAGCCTCGTTTTTTTGTCTCCGCATTCTATCTCGGGTTTCTCTCTTTAGTCGCCCAGACCATCCTCTTGCGGGAGATGCTGGCGGTCTTTTCTGGCAACGAGATTGTCCTCGGAGCGATATTGGCTTTCTGGCTTTTGTGGGTTGGTCTGGGTAGTCTCTTCGGGAACTGGTTCTCGGAAAGGTTTTCGAGATCACTCGTGAGTCTCGGCTGGAGCTATCCGGTGGCGGCATTTTCGCTCTTTGTCGCCCTCTTTCTGGTTCGGCATTGCCGCGCCCTGTGGGGATATCTCCCGGGAGAGACAATTCCGTTGCTTCAAACCATAATTACCGCAACGGTCTCTCCAGCCCCCTTGTGCTTCCTTTTAGGTTTCCTCTTTGTGTTGAACGCCTCGTTTTTCTCGGAGAGGCTTGGCCGAAACCTGACGAATAAGGTTTACCTGTTGGAGGCCATCGGTGCCACCGTCGGAGGGGTCGTCGTAACCTTCGTGCTAATCCCCTACGTTTCCAATATCAACATCGCTTTTCTGATCCTCTTGACCAGCCTCATTGCCGGCCTGTATCTCTTCTCTTCTCAAGCGAAGAGAATCAGTATCGCCGTCGTTTCGCTTATTACTATTGGGAATCTCCTTCTGCTCGTTTCTGGTTTTACCAGTGGAATCGATCGATTCAGCTTGAAAAGCGTCTGGCGTGGCTTCTCGGTTCGGGAGAATATCGACAGCAAATACGGCAAAATCATCGTCACCCAGGATAGAGACCTCTTCGGTTTCTACGAGAACAGCTCCCTGGGTTTTTATGTCCCCAATGAATCTCACGCCGAAGAGAGCATTCATTTGGCTCTTTTGCAGCTTTGGGAACCACGGAGTCTGCTTTTGATCGGAGGTGGTCCCGGCGACAATCTCAACGAGGCTGTCAAATACAAGGACTTGAAAGTTGACTATGTGGAGTTAGACCCGGAGTTGGTGAGGGTGGCGGAGAAACACCTCACCTTTTCACCAGAGGTGAAAGAGAGGGTCAGATTTCATTTTCTGGACGGTCGTTTTTACGTCAAAGACGCGGAAAGGAACTATGATGCCGTCATCTTGGATCTCCCGGAACCCTTAAGCGCCCAGGTCAACCGCTTTTATTCCCGGGAGTTCTTCGAGGAGGTGAAAGGGATTCTCAAACCTGGAGGGGTTTTCTCCTTCAAGCTCCCCTCCTCCGAGAACTACATCAGTCCCCAGAGAGCTCAACTTCTAGGCTCCTTGAAAAAAACCATGGAGCTGCTCTTCGAGCAAGCTCTGATTCTGCCCGGCACCAGCAACATATTCCTGGGGACAGACCGGAGCGGAGAATTGCTGTTCGATCCCGATCTTCTCCTTGAGAGATTGCACGCAACACAGATTGAGACCAAGTTCGTAAATCAGAACTTCCTCTTCGACCGCCTCTCCTTTTTCAGAATGAAGATGCTAGAGGACAACCTGGCCGCCACCATACCGAAGGTGAACACGGATCTCAACCCCATCTGCTATTACTACGGAGGGCTATTATGGGCCAGCCAGTTCAGACTTGGGGGCGGGAAAATCTTACAGTTCCTCTACGAACTCCCCGGAGGTTGGCCGTGGTTTTTCGTTCTGACACTGGGGGTAATGATTTATCTTCTGTCGAGAATAAGAGCCAATCACCTCATCGCCACCTCGAAGCTACTCATATTCACGGTCGGCTTTGCCAGCATGGTGGGGGAGGTCGTGATCCTGCTCTCCTATCAAACCTTTCGGGGTTATCTTTACTCTCGAATCGGACTTTTGCTGGCACTGTTCATGGCGGGGCTTTCCCTGGGGGCTCTCATTGGAAGGAGATATCGCTTACAGATTAAGGGATTGCCGAAGGCTCTCCTTCTCTGCCAGGTGGCCTTCGTTATCTACATCTCAGTCTTCATCATTTCTCTCAGTGCCATCTCCTCTGGGGGCATTAGCTCTTTAATCGTTGAGATGGTAACGTTTGTCTACATGCTGATCGCGGGTCTGTTGGGGGGGATTCAGTTCGTATTCGCCAACAATATAATAATGGCGAGAAGGCCGCAGGAGGTCACGAAGGTTTACGGCACCGCTTACGGCTTGGACCTTCTCGGTTCCGCGGTCGGTGCCGCCTTCTGCAGTGCCTTTTTCGTTCCCCTCTTAGGGTTGAGGGAAACCCTGGGGCTGCTCTTGGTCTTTGCCCTGCTCTGCATTTCTCTACTGGTTTGGCTAGTGGTTAGTCGCAAGTAATGATACTATTCTCCAAATAGCATTTAACATATAACTGCATCTGGAGGGGGGGAGAGTGTCTTGGAAAAGGGTTTCAGCGGTGTAGACCCCAGGCATCTGCAAGAGGGACCGTTCGAGCAAGAAAAATAGGTCGGGCCTTCTTGCTCGACAAATCTTCTGATTAGCGAGTTTCATTCAGAGAGGAGTCTTCAAATACAGGCGCAACAGCACCGTTTCGTTGTCGTAAGTACAGAGTATTTTATAGGATCCGTTGTTGAACAAGGAGGCACTGACGCCGAGGAGGTCAGCGAACCCATCTCTGGCGCTGTAACCCTCTCGGTAGGCATCCGCAATCTCCTTTGCAACCCCGAGGGTGATCACGATTCCTCCGCTCAGGTATTTGTCCACGCGTTTGGACAGCAGTTGGTGAGCCACATAAGATCCCATGAAGTGCTGCCACTTGTCGGGATTCTTGACGTACCAGTGCTCGTAGTCGACAAAGAACCAGGGATCCTTTTCTGCGGTCAACTGCTTGAATCTACCGTCATAAGGGTATGTCCAGGGCCGAGCTACACCTGGAAAAAGGAAAATCAGAAGCGAGTGCGCCAGGAAAATCCGAACGATCATTCTGTGACACCGGTTACAAATTTGTCGATTTGGGTTGATTACAACGAAGCGTTGCCTAATGAAGATCTACTCAAGAATGAGGCCTCTGGGGCTTTACTTCATTGCCGATAACAACCGCGTTTATGATAGGATTACGCTAAAAAGATATGCCAAGTGTGCATAAATTCGCTCAACCAGTTCCCTCGCGACAGCTCCGAGAGCTCTCGCTTAAGGACTGTGGCTGCTTCCAGAGTTCAGGCTTGAGAATGGTCAGACTGAATCCTGAGCCGCAGTTGACGACTGAGAGATTTGAGGTCTGAATCTCTCTGCACATTTTGCAGCCTCAGTTTCAACCTCGATGCTCAAGTTTTAGACAGCCTTGACTGAAACTCCTGCGGTATTCTCTTCGGCTTGAGAGCATCACAAGGACTGATTCGAAGGTGAGAGGTCATCTGATAATTATCTTCCCTGTTCTCACGATTGTCCTATGCGATTCCGCGGGTGCGCGGGCGTTATCTGAGGAACAAAGGCAAACCTATCAGTAAGAGATCAAAAGTAAGCAGCCCCGCCGAACAGATAGAATACGACGAGAGTCCGGAGCCAGGTGGCCCATATCAGGCTGGTTTGCGGCCCTCGTCAACTGCCGGTGCCCCGCCGGAGGCCTCTGAGGGAGCGGGTGGCAAGGCGGAGGTCAGCAGTCAGGAGAGGAGATTCCCAGACTTAGCCCGATGTATCTGGAGCTCTTCGGTCACGACAAGTTCTCAACTGAACCTGAGTTCTTGACATCATCAGGATCTCCCGAGATTCTCATTAAAGGTGCTTCTTAATCGTTACGATACTATGAATGTACAACACAGCTTCCGTTTCCCATTGGCGCTGTTGGCCTGGCACGACCGAAGGTTTACAGCTGCCATAAGGGGAGCCTGCTGAGAAGGAAAAGGGGGCTTAGATACCATTTTCTGAGAATGTTTCTGAGGTCTGTTGGCAGTGTCTTCTTCGTCTGTGACAGTCTTTTGCGTATTGATCAACTATAAGGTGCTATTCGATTTCCCCGCGCGGAGTAGATATGTTGCGTTTCTGTCCATTGAGTAGAAGTGAGAGTCGGGGTAAG
>JBHIBM010000199.1:0-4442 GCA_046759085.1 Candidatus Zixiibacteriota bacterium | reverse complement strand
GATGAGCAAGCCTGGCTCCGGCAGAGATGGTTGCCTCCAGAACCTTTTGAGAGACCAGGAGTCCTCCGTGGCAGTTGATCTCTACTACCTCCTCGCCAGTGTAAGTTTTGGGGGAGCGCATCACCGTGAGCAGGACCTCATCGATCTTTTCTCCACTGTGGGGGTGGACGATTCTTCCGAGGTGAACGGTGTGGGATTCTGCTTTCGCCGGGGAGACCTTCCCTCTGAAGACCCTGGCGGCGATCTTCAAGGCCTCCTTCCCGCTTATGCGGACGATGGCTATTCCCCCCTCACCGGGCGGAGTTGAAATCGCGGCGATTGTATCTTCGGGGCAATAGTCCAAATTCACCATCTGAGGAAATTGATCTAACCGGGGGTCGGCAAAAAGGCTATTCGAGGATGAATTGCTCTATCAATCTCTTGAAACGGTTTCCGTAAATCAGATCGTAGAGCTCCATATTCTCGGGAATAATCCTCTCTGCCTTTTCCCTGGTCGCCTCCACCAGCTTCAGCGCCGTCGATTTAGGTATCACCCCGGAGGTGAGTTGCTCGCTCACGAAGTCGACCAACCTCTTCAGGCGGGCGATCTTTTCTGTCTCTTCCATCGCTTTATGGCCTTTTTCTATACAAGATATCGCACAATGGTGTCTATGTCTTCCAGTCCGTCTATCGTCTGAGCGTTCAATTGCCGTCGATCTTCAGGGGTTAGCTTCCCCTCCGGGTCTAAGATGTAAACCGGCTTCCCCTGTTGGTAGGCTCTGTTTACCGCGTCCATGCTGCCGCTCTTGTCTCTATTTTCGTCTTTTATTTCCACCACAATTACCGCCTGAGAGAGCCCCACCACGATCCGATTTCTGGACATAAGACCGCCGACGGAGACCGGAGTATCCGGCAGAAATTCTGTCAACAGCACTCCATTCTCTGCAACCAGCTCGGAGAGCCGGATGTTCTCCGGAGGATAGATTTTGTCAAATCCCGATCCTAAGACAGCATAGGTCTTCCCGTTGGAGTTTAAGCTTCCCAGATGGGCGGCGGTGTCAATTCCCCGGGCCAGCCCGGAGACGACCGTAACCCCTAATTCGGAGAGTCTTTGGGCGATATCCACGGCATAGCGCAAACCCTCCTGAGAGGCTTCGGTAGTCCCCACCACCGCCACCCGAGGCCTCGCCTGCCGTTCAAATCTGCCCTTGAAATAGAAAAGGGGAGGGGGGTCAGCCAATTCCATGAGGCAATCAGGATAGCCTTCGTCCAGAACCGTGGTGACGTTGATTCCCCGGTCTGCCATTTCCTGAAGGACTTCCTCCGCCTCCTCAAGGCGGCTTTGGACTTCCAGGATTTCCTGAGCTTTCTTCTGGCCTATCCTGGGGAGAGAGGTGAGCTCCTCGATTCCGGCCTTTAGAATGTTCTCGGTGGCGCCGAAGCGCAGGGTCAACATCTGGAAGGTTTTGGGACCAACTCCGGCATAATGCCTCAAAGCTAAAACATATTTGGCACGATTCGTTTCCATATCATAGACTTTTGAAGAATCCCCGGTGGCGAACAAGCCAACCCTCCCTTTTAATATAACTCCCAGATGGGTGAGGTCAATCCCCTGCGAGCTTATTTGGGGTGAGTGGTGAGTAGTGAGCAGTTAGTGGTTAATGGTGAATGGTCGATAGTAAGGAGTAAATAGCCTGCCCCCACTCACTTTGTGCCTGGAATTTGCTTATTGCACTGTTCCCTATAACCCATTTCGTATCTTCTATTTCCTATTCCCTTCCCCCTTCTTCTCGATCAAACCGGCACTAAGCTGAAAAAAGCTTTCAGGGCCAGTCGGTCAATCTGGTATGATGAAATTTGAAGGACTTGCGGTGGATGGGGCAGGGACCAAAGCTCCTCAGACCCTCCGCATGGGCGGGGGTGGGATAGCCTTTGTTGTTGAAGAAATCATATTGGGGATAGAAGCGATGCAATTCCATCATGAGGAGGTCTCTGGTTACCTTGGCAACGATGGAGGCAGAAGCGATGGCATGACACTTGCGGTCTCCGGAGATGACCGTCCTCTGGGGCAGATCCGTATCGGGAATAGACCGATTGCCGTCTACCAGAATCAGCTTGGGATTGACTGTCAAGCTCTCCACAGCCAACCTCATGGCTTCGAGGGAGGCTTGAAGAATATTGTGTTGGTCGATGTAGTCCGGACCGATAATGCCGACTCCGACCTCCAAAGAGCTTCCCAGGATGCGCCTGTAAAGGAGATTCCTCTTGGAAGGGGACAGCCTCTTGGAATCATCCACACCGCTTATGAACATTGCCGGGGGGAAAATCACCGCCGCAGCCACCACCGGTCCGGCCAAGGGACCCCGCCCGGCCTCGTCCACCCCACAGACGAGGTTCACCCCCGAGCGATACAGACCTCTCTCCAACCCCCACCGAGGCGGAGATTTTGACTTCGACTTCTGCAAACCGGAACGTCTACTTTTTAGTGACCTTTCTCTTTTCTGCGATGCGAGCCGATTTGCCGGTCAATCCTCGCAGATAGTAGAGTTTGGCGCGCCGCACCCGACCCACCCGCACCCGCTCTATCTTGGACAGATTGGGGGAGTGCAGCGGGAATATCCTCTCCACGCCGATGCCGGAGGTCACCTTTCTGACGGTGAAGGTTTCTCCCAGGCCGGAACCGGAGCGAGCAATGACGGTGCCGGTGAAAACCTGGGTGCGAGTTTTGTCCCCCTCCCGAATCTTCACATGGACCCTGACGGTATCACCCGGTCCAAAGTTGGGGATTTTTTTCTTCAGATATTTGCTCTCGACCTGTGCTATTATCGACATCTTCGTTCTTCCTCCGGCGCTCAAGAAACGGGAACCTCCGTGGTTTGTCAATAGGGAACCGAGAGGGTCTTACTCGAACTCTCCCCCCTTCAGAAGGTCGGGGCGATGCCTTTTCGTTCTTTGAAGCGAGATCCCTTTTCTCCACCTCTCGATCTCGTGATGATGCCCGGAGAGGAGCACCTCCGGGACTTTCAACCCCTTGTATTCGGCGGGACGGGTATATTGGGGATAGCTCAGAAGCCCGCTGTGGAAGGAATCGGTCTCCGCGGACTCAAGTTTGCTCATGACCCCGGGGATGAGCCGCACCACCGCATCGATTATCACCAGGGCGGCGAATTCCCCTCCGGAGAGGACAAAATCACCCAGTGAGATCTCTTGAATTTCGTAGAGCTGCTTGATCCGTTCGTCGACGCCCTTGTATCGACCGCAAATGATCACCAGATGTTTTTTCCCAGAGAGCTCCTTCACCAGCTTTTGGTCAAGCTGTTTCCCGGAGGCCTCCGTCAAGATTATGTGAGGACTTGCGTCTTTCTCGGTTATGGAGCCCAAAGCCCGGTCGAGCGGTTCCACCCGGAGCACCATCCCCGCTCCCCCCCCGAAAGGGCGGTCGTCTACGGTCTTGTGTTTATCCCCGGCGAAGTCTCGGAGGTCGATAATGTTGATCTTCACCACTCCCCGCTTTTGAGCCTTGCCCAGAAGGCTCTCATTTAGCGGATCCTCGAAGATCCTGGGGAAGATTGTCAGGACATCGATTTGCATGTCGTCAGGCTCAGTCCAAAAGGCCTGGGATGAGTTTTATCTCAACGAGGCCTTTCTCCAGGTCGATCTTTTTGACCACTCCTTTTACTGCCGGAATCAGTATCTCCTCTTTCCTCGATGATTTGATAACGAAGATGTCGTTGGCGGGATTCTCGAGGATTTCGACTATCTCCCCGATAACCTCCCCATCGGTGTCAACCACCTTCAGCCCCATCAGCTCATAACAGTAGAAATGCTCCCCCGGCAAACCCGGAAGGTCTTTTTCTTCTATCGCCAACTCACGCCCCACAAGTTGCGCGGCCTCCTCGGCGGTGTCGACTCTCTCGAACTTCAGAGCCATCCGGTTCTTCAACGTTACCTTTCTTTCGATTCTCAACGTCTGTTCGACCTTGCCTCCCGAGATCCTCACCTCGGCCATTTTTTCAAAAATGGAATACTCTCCCGTCGAGGAGGTCACCACCACTTCCCCCTTTAGGCCCCGAAGACGGGTTATTCTACCGATGGTTATGAGCTTACCTTCCAGAGCTACCCTTCAATGTCTCACTTCTCTGGGGGTTTCTCTTCGGTCGCTTCGGCTTCCGCAGGCTCTTGGGCCTCTGCTTTGACTTCCGGGGCCTTTTTGCCTCTCTTCTTTTTCTTGGGCCGCTCTTTGATCTGGGTGGTGATTGTCAGGCCGGAGACATCCCCTCCCTTCTTCATCAACTCCCACTTCTTCCACAGTCCCACCTGTCTGAATAAAGAGGCGACGGTCTCGGTCGGTAGCGCTCCGTCTTTGAGCCACTCATAGATTCTCTCCTCCTTGAGGTGCACCTCAGCGGGCTTCAAGATGGGGTTATACCAGCCCAGGTTTTCAAGGAAGCGTCCGTCTCGGG